>JAYVWK010000283.1:0-3016 GCA_043786185.1 Burkholderiales bacterium | reverse complement strand
CCAGTCGCACGCGGCCTTCTTCGGCCAGCATCATGATCGCCACCGAGACCATGGGCTTGGTCATCGAGGCGATGCGAAAAATCGAATCCACCGCCATCGCCGCGCTTTTCTCGCGGTCGCGGTAACCGAAGGCCTCCAGGTAGGCGAGTTTGCCGCACCGTGCGATCAGCACCACCGCGCCCGGAATGACTGCCTTTTCCACGTCTTCCTCAAAGGCGGCGTTGATGCGCGCTGCGCGCTTGGGCGACAGCAGGGTCGGATCGATGTTGATGGTCATGGTCAAGTCTCGCGGAAAATGGGGATGAAGCGCATTTTCGCGGATTTTCGGCGCGGCCGCCTCGCCTATACTGCCGGCGCTCCCTTTATGACTCTGCATCGATGAACCTGGCCCCCAATGCCGTGCCGGCGCGCGAACTGCTGCGTGCCTATGCTTTGGCGTTCATGCTCTCGCTGGGTGTGACGGTGTCGAATTCGTTCGCGCGCATGGCCTATGCGCTGGTGTTGCCCTCGATGCGCGACGACCTGGTGTGGAATTACACGCAGGCCGGCTGGCTCAATACGGCGAACGCGATCGGCTACCTGATCGGCGCGGTGGCAACAAGGGTGCTGATCCGTCATACCGGCAACCGCGCGCTGTTCATAGTCGGGGTGCTTGCCACCGCACTCTCGGTGCTGGTCACCGGCCTCACCCGCGACATCGCCTGGCTTGGCGTATGGCGCATCGCCAGCGGCATCAGCGGTGCGGCGGCCTTCATCGCTGGCGGCGCGCTCTCGGGCAACATCCTGCCGGCAGAACCGCAACGCGCGGGCACCACCATCGCCATCTACTTCGGTGGCGGCGGGGTCGGCTTCCTGTTGTGTGGCGTATTGCTGCCGATCCTGCTCGAGGTGGGCGGCCCATCGGCGTGGCAGCAGGCGTGGGTCGGCATGGGCGGCACGGGCCTCGTGATGCTGTTGGCCTGCGCATGGGCGGCCTGGCGTATCGCCGAACCCAACACCGTGCCGGAAGGCGAGAGCCAGACGGGGACGCACGGCGTGTCCCATCTCAAGGCGGGTCTCGCCGCCTACGTCGCTTTCGGCCTGGGCTACATCGGCTACATGACCTTCGTGATCGCCTGGATGCGCGACCACGGAGCCTCTACAGGTGAGGTCATCGCCATGTGGACCACCTTCGGCGTGGCCAGCATCTTGGGGCCCTGGATCTGGCGCATCCCGCTCAATACCTGGATTCCCGGGCGCATGCTTTCGGCAGCGCTTGCCACTCTGGCACTCGGCGCGGTGCTGCCGCTGTTTTCCGCCGGGATGGTGTCCATGCTGGTGTCGGCAACGCTCTTCGGCGCCTCGATGTGGAACATCCCCGGTTCCATCACCCATCTGGTCAAGCGCGCCCTGCCCAAGCCGGCCTGGGGTTCGGCGGTTGCGACCTTCACGATCTACTTCGCAGCCGGGCAAATTGCAGGCCCGGTGATGACAGGTGCGCTGGCAGATCTGTTTGGCGGGCTGGGAACCGGGCTGGCGCTCTCCGTTGGCGTGCTGGCGCTCGGATCGGTGATTGCGCTGGCACAGCGTGATGAGGTGCACTGGGAGACATCGGCCCGGCCGGGTTGACCCGGCTTGCGCGTATCCGCACCGCAGCGCTGCAGGTGTGCGCCGGGCCACCGGCATGATCGGTGGGACAATGGCAGGCTGCTTGCCGGCGTGAGTGCGGCGGCAAGCCCCCATCGATTTCGCCCACAGCAGGGTTTTGCACGCATGTCCATCGGTTGGTACCCCGGCCACATGGTGGCCGCCCGCAAGAAGGCGGCCGAGACCATGGCACTGATCGACGTGGTCGTCGAAGTGCTCGACGCACGCCTGCCCGGCGCCAGCGGCAACCCGATCATCACCGAGATGCGCGCGCATCGCCAGCGGCCCTGCCTGAAAATTCTCAACAAAGCCGATGCCGCCGATGCGGCGGTGACAGCGCTTTGGCTGAAGGCGATCGAGGCCGAGCATGCCGCCTTGCGCGGCCACCAGGGCGCGGTCAAGGCGGTGGCGCTGTCCTGCAAGAAGCCGGCGGATGTGGCGCGCGTGCTGCGCCTGGCGGCTGGCCTGGTGCCGCATCGCGATGGCCACATGAAGGCGGTGCGCATGCTGGTGATGGGCATTCCCAACGTCGGCAAGTCGACGCTCATCAATGCGCTGTTGAAGCGCCGGGTGGCGCCGGTGGGTGACGAGCCGGCGATTACCAAGCAGTTGCGCCGCTACGAGCTCGACGATCGCACGGTGCTGTTCGATACGCCGGGCCTGATGTGGCCGGCGATCGCCCATCCGAGCGATGGCTTGATGCTGGCCGCCAGCCACGCCATTGGCGCGAACGCCTATATCGACGAAGAGGTCGCCACTTATCTGGCCGACCTGCTGCTCACGCGCTATCCGGCACTGCTGGCCAAGCGCTACGGCTGCGCGGTCACCGGCATGGACGGCCCGGCGCTGTTGGAGGCGGTGGCCAGGGAGCGCGGCCTGCGCGCCCGTGGCGGCCACCTGGATCTTGAAAAAGCCGCGCATGTGCTGCTCACAGATTATCGGCAAGGCAGCCTGGGGCGGATCAGCCTGGAAACCCCGCTCACCCGCGCCGCGATGCTTGCCGCGCCGACGCTTGCGCGCGACTCCGCGACCGAACTGCCAATGCAGCCCGAATCTACGGCGCAGCCGGAGACACCGCCTTGAGTTCGGAGGGCCGCAAGGCGGGCCATCCGCCGCTCACTCCGATCAAGGCGACGGACGCGCGCCCGCCGCCGCGACGCGCCGTCGTTCGCGCCACTCCGGCACAGCCCGGCGCCATGCCCCAGGGCACGCCGGCCTACGAGGGGGGCGACAGCGAATCGGTGCGCGTTTCCAAGCGCATGAGCGAACTGGGCCTGGCTTCGCGCCGCGAGGCCGATGAATGGATCGAGCGCGGCTGGGTGCGGGTCGATGGCCTGGTGGCGGTTTTAGGCCAGCGTGTGGCGCCGGAGCAGAAGATCACCGTCGACCG
>JAYVWK010000282.1:0-2975 GCA_043786185.1 Burkholderiales bacterium | reverse complement strand
GGTAGAGCTTGCGCGCCTGCGCAATCAGACGCTGTGCAAACTCGGCATGGATGCGCCAGTCGCGCCCTTCGTTGGCATCGGCCAGCGTCGAACGCTTGACCTCCTGTGGCAAGCCCATGTGATACAGCTTCGCCGCCTGCGCCGAAAGGCAGACTGCGATGTCGCGCAAACTCTCGCGATAGGTCAGTTGCGCAAACGCCATCACACGGAATTGATCGGCGCAGGTCATCAGCTTGACGTAGCGGTCGCCGTCCTGTTGAGCAACGATGCGATGGAACGTCTTCCACGGAAGGAAATCCATGACTTGAGCGAAAAGTGTCTTGCCGATGTTCATGCCAGCTCCCGGAGAAAAGACCGGAAGACTGCCAGAATCTCGCTTCGCCGTTCAAATCGGAGACACCCTTCGTGCCTCGGAAACCCGCATCTGCCAACCGTTTCAGCACTTCACCCCCTCTTTTCCCCGGACATTAGTGATACTCCAGTGAAGAAGTTTTTGCGAAAGACAAACCTTGCCAACCGACCGCAGCGCCCCGGACCGGGTTCAGCCGCATACTGAATCGCTCCGGTTGTTGAGGAGAGGAGGCTCCGAATTCCGAGAAGATGGAGTCGTGCGCAAATCAAACCGATGTTTCCCGGAAGTACGAGAACGCGCGGTCAGGATGTTGCAGGAACACAGTGGCGAGGATATTCCACCGGCCGAAACTGCGGCATACTACTATCGGGAGTGCGCCGAGAAGGCCACTTCGGTGGCGTTGACTTAAACCTGTCCGCCTCAACAGCACCTGGGGCGATTCATCTTTTCACGCGGACTACAAGAAGGCTTGTACAACGCAACACAAATTTTCAAGGAGGAAACCAGCAATGAGCATCGAACGTATCAATTGCGGCCCGCGCATGAGCTCGGCCGTCGTGCACTGCAACACCGTCTATCTCGCCGGACTCACCGCCGATGACCGCGCGCTCGATGTAAAGGGGCAGACCAAACAGATTCTTGACAAGATCGACAAATTCCTGGCCCAAGCCGGCACCGACAAGACCAAGCTGCTCTCGGCCAACATATGGCTCACCGACATCAATACCTGGAGCCAGATGAACGAAGTGTGGGATGCGTGGGTGGCGCCGGGCTGCACGCCTGCGCGGGCCACCGTCGAAGCCCGGCTTGCCGCGCCCGGCCTGAGTGTCGAGATCATGGTGCAGGCCGCGAAGTAGCGGATGGCCCGCAAAAGCAGGTTCCTTCCAGGGCCGATCGCAGCTTCGCACCCGGCGCCCAGTTAGCGGTGCTATTCCGGCCTGACGCCGGCATCGGCCACGATCGGCTGGTAGACGCGAAAGCTGCGGACTTCATCGAAGAACTGCGGAGTACTATTTCGCGGACAATCGGCGACTATCGGAAAGAGGAGCAGGCAGATGCCCGAGTATCAAAAGAACCCTGAAGCGATCTCACGGCTCACGCCGGAGCAATACCGCGTCACGCAGAAAAGCGGCACCGAGCGCCCCGGCACCGGTGAACTTCTCTATAACAAGGCGCCGGGCATCTACGTCGATATCGTATCGGGCGAACCGCTGTTCGCCTCGTCCGACAAGTTCGAATCCGGTTGTGGCTGGCCCAGCTTCACCAAGCCGATCGTGGCGGCCAACGTCAATGAACTGCGCGATAGCGCGCACGGCATGGTGCGCACCGAGGTGCGCTCGACGTTCGGCGACAGCCATCTCGGGCACGTCTTTGCCGATGGTCCGGAGGACCAGGGCGGTCTGCGCTATTGCATCAACTCGGCCGCGCTGCGCTTCGTCCCTCGCGACGCGATGGCGGCGGCGGGTTACGCGGCCTATATCGAACAAGTGGAGGATCTGCGATGACTGAAGAACGCGCGGTATTCGTCGGCGGCTGTTTCTGGGGCATGCAGGACCTGCTGCGCCGTTACCCGGGCGTGCGCTCGACGCGCGTCGGCTACACCGGCGGGAACGTGGCGAACGCGACCTACCGCAACCACGAGGGACATGCCGAAGCCATCGAGATCGTCTTCGATCCGACGCAGATCAGCTACCGCAGCTTGCTTGAGTTCTTTTTCCAAATCCACGATCCGAGCACGCGCAATCGCCAGGGCAACGACCTCGGCAGCAGCTATCGATCCGCGATTTTTTATACCAGCGACCAACAGCGGCGCAGCGCCTGCGACACGATCGCGGACGTGGACGCCTCCGGGCTATGGCCGGCAAAGGTGGTCACCGAAGTCGTACCGGCCGGCCCGTTCTGGCAGGCCGAGCCCGAGCACCAGGATTACCTGGAGCGCATCCCGAATGGCTATACCTGTCACTTCATCCGGCCGAAATGGAAGCTTCCGGTGAGAGCGGCAGTATAGGTCTGCTGTGCGGGCCTCGATCCGGCGCTCGGCCGATGTCGGCTATTTGATGCTTCGCTTGTCCGCAGGCTGTTGCCAACGCAGCTTCCGGTCTGCCGTGTTTCAGTCTTGCCCAAGGTCTTCCAGCAGGGATGCGGCCACCGCTTCTTCGGCGATGGCCAGGCCGTGGCGCTGCATCGCCAGAGCCAATGCGCTATCCCACGACGCGGCGACCGGGGCGTCGGCCAGGTCGCGCCGGGTGTGTGATGCGCTCAGCGCCGCGGCTTCATAGTCCAGGGCGCCGAAGCGCCATGCTTGCGCGCCCCAGATGCGCATCACGTGGTTGGCGATGTGCACGCCGGGCCAGTCGAAGTCGCCGTGATAGCGCAGACGCGCGCCGGCTTGCACCAGCTGGCTGAGCAGGGTGCGCTGCGCCGCCGCCGGCATGCCCTCGGTGCACGCCAGCGGGGCGCAATCACTATTCAGCTGATCGGCGGCGATGGCGAGCAGATTGGGGTTCTCGCACACGAAGATGGTTTGGCCGGCCACTGCCCAGCGTGGCGGCGTGCGCAGCAGGCGGCGCAGCGACAGGTAAGCGGGTTCGCCCGCCACGCACACGGGTGCCTCACCGGCCTG
>JAYVWK010000281.1:0-8731 GCA_043786185.1 Burkholderiales bacterium | reverse complement strand
ATGACCAGCTTCGGTTCGATGATCAACGCCGCGCGGCTTGAGATGTCGCGCGAGCCGATGGTCTGGTGGTCTCTGGCCGCAGCCTTTTTCTTCATGCTTTCCCTAGTGCTGGCGGCCAACCTGTTTGCCGATGCGGTGCGCGACGCTTTCGATCCGCGCCTTGTGGCACAGGGGCGGCGGCGCCCGCGGCGGCTGGCGCGCGCGGCATGATGGGCGCGGCACTGGAAGTCAGGGGACTTAACACCCGCATCGACAGCGCGGGCGGGGTGGTGCATCCGCTGGACCATGTCGATCTCGATCTGGTGGCGGGCGAAACCTTTGCGATTGTCGGTGAATCGGGCTGCGGCAAATCAATGACCGCGCTGTCGATCATGCGACTTTTGCCCGAGGCGGCCTGGGTTGACGACGGCACCGTCATGCAGGGCGGCGACAGCCTGCTTGAACTGCCCGAGGCGCGCATGCGCGATGTGCGCGGCCGGCGCATCGGCATGATCTTCCAGGAGCCTGCGACCAGCCTCAACCCGGTCATGACCTGTGGCGAGCAGATCGTCGAGGTGCTGGAGCGGCATCGCATCTGTCGCGGTGCGGCGGCGCAGGCACGCGCACTGGAATGGCTGCAACGCGTCGGCATTCCGGACCCCGCGCGCTGCCTTGCGGATTATCCGTTCCAGCTTTCCGGCGGCATGAAGCAGCGCGTGATGATCGCGCAGGCCTTGTGCTCCGAGCCGGAGATCCTCATCGCGGACGAGCCAACCACGGCGCTGGATGTGACGATCCAGGCGCAGATCCTCGATTTGCTTGCGCAATTGCAACGCGAGCGCGGCATGGCGATCCTCCTCATCACCCACGATCTGGGTGTGGTGGCGCGCATGGCGCACCGCGTGGCCTTGATGTACGCGGGCGAAATCATTGAAACCGGCAGCCGCGAGGCTTTTTTCGCGCGTCCATTGCATCCTTATGCGGCGCGCCTGTTCCTGGCTCTGCCCGGGGCGACTAAGCGCGGCGTGGCGCTGACCACCATTGCGGGCATGGTGCCGCCACTGACGCGCACGTTTGCCGGTTGCCGATTCGTCGATCGTTGCGAACTGGCTCATGCGCGCTGCCACACCGAAGCGCCCGCCTGGCACGGGCCGCGTGCGGACCCGTCGGACCCCCTGCACCGGGCACGCTGCCACTTGCTCGATCCAGACCAGACTGCCCCAGCTGTAACGCTGCCGAATCAGCCGGTCGCGCCAGGCCCTGCGACCACCTCGCAGACCGCCCCAGACACACCATTGCTGGAACTGCGCGACCTCAAGGTGCATTTCCCGATCCGCAAGGGCCTGTTTCGCCGCGTCGTCGGCCGCGTACGCGCGGTCGACGGCGTGTCGCTTACGATCGCGGCGGGACGCACCCTGGCTCTGGTGGGCGAATCCGGCTGCGGCAAGACCAGCGTCGGCAAGGGTCTTTTGCAACTCATCGAGGTGAGCGGCGGGTCGATCCGCTTCGCCGGGCGCGAGTTGGCCGGGCTTGGCGCGCGGCAGTTGCAGAACAGCAGGGCGGCGATGCAGATCGTCTTTCAGGACCCTTTCGCATCGCTTAATCCGCGCATGCGGGTGGGCGAAATCATCGCCGAAGGTATGGCTTCGTTCGCGGTCGGGCGCAACGTGCAAGAACGCGAGACCCGCGTAGGCGCGCTGCTCGATCAGGTCGGCCTGGGGGCGGAGTCCCGCTATCGCTATCCGCATGAGTTTTCCGGCGGCCAACGCCAGCGCATTGCGATTGCCCGCGCCCTGGCGGTCAACCCCCGGCTTATCGTGTGCGACGAACCGACCAGCGCGCTGGATGTTTCGGTACAGGCGCAGATCCTCAACCTGCTGTCCGATCTGCAGCGCAGCCACGGCTTGGCCTTGCTGTTCATTACCCACAATCTGGCGGTGGTCGAGTATCTGGCGCACGATATCGCGGTGATGTACCTGGGGCGCATTGTCGAGTCAGGCTCAGCCGTTGAGGTCTTGGAGCGGCCGCGCCACCCCTATACCCAGGCGCTCCTGGCCGCGCTGCCGCGAATTGCCGCCGACGGCGCATCGGCAGTAGCGGCTGCGCCTTCCAACCAGAAGCTATACGCCGATCTGCCAAGCCCGGCCAATCCGCCGCCGGGCTGCCACTTCGAGCCACGCTGCCCGCTTGCGACGGCTGCCTGCAAAGAGGGCTATCCCCCTGCCCTAAGCTTTACACCCACGCACAAGGTGCACTGCCTGCATCCCGCGTGAATGCGGGGTACGGGTTTCTTCGAGTATTCGAGGTTGCCGAAACTGGCGATAATGCGCGCACAACCGGAGGCAGAATCATGCTGCAACGTAGAACTTTTCTCAAGACCGGCGCCGCGGCTGCGGTCCTCGCTGGCGCCCCCGCTATCGTGCGCGCGCAGCCCTTTCCTTCGCGCACCATCCGTTACATCTGCCCGTGGCCGGCCGGCGGCTCGACCGATATCGTGATGCGGGCGTTTGCCGAGAGCGCCGGCAAGATTCTGGGACAGACGGTGCTGGTGGAGAACAAACCGGGCGCTGGTGGCACCTTGGGCGCGATCGAAATGGTCAATGCGCGGCCGGACGGCCACACGCTTTGCCAGTTGCCGGTCAGCGTGTTTCGCATTCCGCACATGCAGAAGGTGCAATTCGACACCTTGAAGGATTTCACCTGGATCGCCTGCCTGACCGGCTATACCTTCGGCTTCGTGGTGCGCGCCGATTCCCCGCTCAAGTCGATCAAGGAACTGGTGGACTTTGCCCGTGCCAATCCGGGCAAATTCACCTACGGCAATACCGGCACCGGCACCAGCCCGCACCTGGCGGTCGAGGAATTCGCGCAAAAGGCCGGCATCACGCTGCAGCCGGTGCCCTTCAAGGGCAACGCGGAAAACATGCAGGCGATCCTCGGTGGCCACATCATGGGCGCGTCGGACGCCACCGGCTGGGGCCCGCATGTAGACGCCGGCAAGCTGCGCCTTCTGGCTACCTATGGCAGCAAGCGCACCAAGCGCTGGCCCAATGTGCCGACCTTAGACGAATTGGGCTACAAGACCGTTGCAGATTCACCTTTTGGTGTGTGTGGCCCCAAAGGCATGGACCCGGCAGTGACCAAAGTTCTTCAAGACACCTTCCGCAAAACGCTGGATGACCCGGCAGTGCTGGCGGTTCTGGACAAATACGACCAGCAGGTGATGTATCTCGATACCGCGGCCTACACCAAGTACGCGCGCGAAACCTTCGAGTCCGAGAAAGCCGTGATCGAACGCCTGGGCCTGGCCAACAAGGGCTGAAATCGCACAGGCATGAAAAGCGATTTCAGCTTCTTTCACCCCGTGCGTGTCCGCTGGTCGGAAGTGGACATGCAAAAGGTGGTGTTCAACGGCCATTACTTCAACTACTTCGACTTCGCGGTCTACGAATCATGGAAGGCGATGCTGGTGGCCGCTGCGGCGACGAGCGTGCCGGGTCTCAAGGGCCGCTTCGATGCCTGGATGCACAATATTTTCGTCGTCAAAGCCTCGGCCGAATACCATGCAGCGGCGCATTTCGATGATGAGCTCGCGGTGGGTGTGCGGGTGGCCAAGCTTGGGCGCTCGTCGATGCGCACCGTGCTTGAAATTCATCTCGCCGACGAACACCTGATCACCGGTGAGCTGATCTACGTTTACAAGGATCCGGTTGCCAATGCGTCGGCGCCGATCCCGGACGAATTTCGGCAGCTAATCGTCGGGTTCGAGAAAATTCGCCCCGAAGGTGCCTGATGCCGTTTTTCTAGGGAAAGGCGCGTTGCAAGATGCTGGCGGTCTTGGACAACAGCCACGGGCCTGTCTTGCGGTCGAAGTCCTTGAAATGCGCGGTCGCCAGATGCGCCTCGAAGGCCGCGCGATCGTCATACAGTTCATACAGAAAAATTCGTGACACGTCCTGCGGATCGGTGCACACATCGAATTGCCGGCAACCGGGTTCGGTCGTCGCCGAAGCACGCGCGTTGGCAATCATCTCCGGCAGGAATTGCGCAAGGAACTCGGGCCGAACCTTGAATTCGACGGTGACGACGTACATTGGTTTTCCTTTCGTTGATCAGCGCAGCAGCCACACCAGGGCCATCGGCAGCGCGGGCAATGGTTCGATGAAGATGCCCAGCATGAAAAGCGAGAGGTTCACC
Source organism: Burkholderiales bacterium (assembly GCA_043786185.1). Lineage (GTDB taxonomy): Bacteria > Pseudomonadota > Gammaproteobacteria > Burkholderiales > JAEUOS01 > JAEUOS01. The sequence continues at coordinate 4,555 of JAYVWK010000281.1, read as the reverse complement.
AGCAGCAGAAACACCCATTGCTGGTGCGCCATGGCCTGAACCCATTCGCCCATTTGCGCCGCTACCTGCAGGACGGTGACAAGCCAGGCGAGGCATCCGGTTGCGCCGGGCCGGCGGACGCGCAAGCCTCTCGCCATGACCTAGCCCAGCAGCCCGATCACGGCGCGCGTAATGGCCGCCGTACCGTCGTTGCCACCAATATCGGTGGGGCGAACCTTGCCCTGGGCGAATGCCGCGTCGACCGCAGCTTCGATCGAGCGCGCCGCTTCTGCCAGATGCGGTCGCGCATGGCGTTCGGCCAGCCAGTCCAGCATCATCGCCGCCGACAGAATGGTGGCGGTGGGGTTGGCGATGCCGCGCCCGGCGATATCCGGCGCGCTGCCGTGCGAAGGCTGGAACAGGCCATGATGGTCGCCCAAGTCGGCCGAGGGCGCATAGCCCATGCCGCAGATCAGGCCGGCGCCCAGGTCGGAGGTGATGTCGCCGAACTGGTTTTCCATCGGACAGACGTCGTAATCCCAGGGCTTGCGGATCAGGTTCAGGCAGTAGGTGTCGATGTAGCAGTGGTCGGCAGCGATGTCCGGATTCTGCCTGGCGCGCTCATGAAACACCTGGTTCATGAACGCCATGCCGAGAAACACATTGGATTTGTCGATGCAGGTCACGCGTCCCTTGGCCGCATTGCGCCCCTTGCGCGCACGGCCTAAACGAAACGAGAAGTCGAACAGGCGTTCACAGCCCTTGCGGGTGATTTCCGACATGTCGTGCACCGCTTCGTCACCACCGGCGCTCAAGCCTCTGGTGCTGGTGCCGCGCGCATGAAACCAGCCCTCGGTCGATTCACGCACGATCACGAAATCGATGTCGCGGGCGCGCGGCGACGCCAGCGGCAGCGGCAGGCCGGGAATGGCGCGGATCGGGCGTACCCCGGCGTACAGGTCGAGTTCGACGCGCAACTCGAGTTGCGGCGCGATCTCGGTGCCGTCCGCGTAGCGTATGTCAGGCCAGCCCATGGCGCCAAACAGGATGGCGTCGGCCTTGCGGCTGGCTTCCATCGACGCTGCGGGAAAGGCGTCGCCGGTGTCCTTGTAGCAATGGGCGCCGCCCGGCCGCCTGTCATAGTTGAGCTTGAAGCCGTGGCGTGCCTGCAGCGGTTCCAGCAGCGAAAGCGTGGCGTCGATCACCTCGATGCCGATGCCGTCACCCGGCAATACGACGATGTTGAATTCGCTGGTCATTGATGATCCTTGGAGGTTCACAGCGCGCTGATGCGCGCGCGTTCGAGAATTGCCAGAAGCTCGGAGCTGCCGCGTTCGCGATGCGCGCGGTACAGGTGTGCTGCATTGCCTGCGTCGCCGACACGGATCGCTTCGACGATCGCGTTGTGCTCCGCGGTCGAGCGCAGCGGTTTCGGGCGCAGCCGCAGCGTGACCATGCGTGCCCGGTGCGCGCGATCCCACAAGCCCTGTACCGTATCGGCCAGCAGGCGGTTGCCGGCCAGCGCGATCAACAGGCGGTGATAGCGCTCGTCGGCTTCCGCCCAGGCATCGAGATCGTCGGCCTTGAGCGCCGCGCTCATGTCGCGCGAAGCCTTGACCAGGGGTTGCAAATCGGCTGCCGGCAGTTTCTTGTTCGCCAGCAACTCCGCGGCCATCGGCTCCAGCGCGGTCAGCATCTGGTAGATCTCGCGCATGTCTTCGGTGGACACCGGCAGCACGCGCGTGCCGTGGCGCGGAATCACTTCAACCAGGCCTTCGCCGGCCAGCTTGAGCAAGGCCTCGCGCACCGGCGTGCGCGACAGCCCAAGTTCATCGGCGTATTCCTGTTCGAGCGCGCGATGGCCGGCCGGGTAGATGTTGTCGAGGATGCGCTGGCGAATCGCCTTGTATGCCATTTCGACCGAGGAGTCGCGCGGCACAGCGGTCACCTCTCGCGGGCGGCGCTCGGTTCGGGTGGCCATCTCAATAGTTCCAGTGCACCGGCGGATGGCCGCACAGCTTCGACGCCGCTGCCAGTCGAAACGCGGCGATCGAATCGCCACCTAAGCAACCCAGGAAAATCGTCTTCAAATCCGCGCCGCCGAAGGCGATGCTTGAAATATTCTTGAGAACGGTCTGGTGCGGGCGGTCCATATGTTGGCGCCCGAGTAGGGCGCGTTCCCAGGCTTGTTCAACCCAGTCGACATAGTCGACATCGCCATCCGCAAGCACCAAATCTTGCGTGCCGTCGGGCAGGATGCGGATCAACTGGTTGCCGATCACGCAGGTAACCCAGGGGCAGCCCTCCGAATCGAAGGCAAAGCCGTCCGGGAATGCGCCGCGACCGAACTCGGTGACCACCTGCTTGGCACCGAGCGAGCCATCGGCTTTGAGCGGGTAACGCGACATCTTGCGGTGATAGGTCTCGTTGACGTAGAGCCAGCGGCCATCAGGGGACACCAGCGCCTCGTTGGTGAAGCCAAGACCATCGGCCACGATGCGCGCGCCACGCTTATCCATCAGCACGATGAAGCCGTCGGCCACACGATTGTGGTAGGCCAGTGCGCGCGGCTTGTGGCGGGTCGATACGGTCAGCCACATGCGCCCTTGTGCGTCCTCGGTGACGAAATTGGAGGGCGGCAGGTCGATGCCGTCCACCTGTGTCAACACCTCCGCGATCCGTCCCTGACGGTCAAGCGCGTACACACCGCCCAACTGCTCGCCAAGATCGGCCATCAGAAAACTGCCGTCGCGGCGCAATGCGATGCCGTTGGGGCGCGTGGGGCGCTCGCCTGCCGCCGGCAGGGCACCGACATAGAGCGACTGTGCGCCATTGCCATGCAGGTGCGACACGCCACCGCGCCAGTCGGCGCTGTAGAGATCGCCGGCACGGGTGGCAAGCACGCATTCGGGGCGATGGAGGCCGCTGCCAAACCATGTGGGCTTGGGCGTTTCCAGCAGCGGATGGGGTCCGGGCGACATGGATGAAAAGCGTTGAGAGATGTGTCAATGTATACGTTAATGCATCCAGTGACAAGAGTTTCCGATGTTGCGGTGCAGGCGCGGCGCAACGCCGCGCCTGCATTCCCATACACTGGTGCGTCACCGACCAGCGGCCGCTCGCGGCACCCACCTGATGCGCTTACTCCTCAAGTTGACCGTGATTGTTCTGGTGATCCTGATATTCGCCATACCGGTACTGGTGGTCGCTGGCGCGCTTCTGGCGATCGACAGCCAGCCATCGCTTAACCGCAGCGCCGAGATCAAGCCGGAGAACATCGCTCGCGCCAAACGCATCCTTGAGCGCAACGATCCGCGCAAACTGCAACCCGGCGCGTTGCGCACGATGCAGATCGGTGCCGAAGAACTCGACCTGGCGCTCAACTATCTTGCCAATCGCCACGCGCGCGGCAGTGCCGCCGTGGTGCTGCAGGAGGGCAGTGCCAACGTGCGCGCCAGCCTGGCCCTGCCGGCCAATCCGCTGGGCAGTTTTGTCAACATCAATGCCGTCATGCTTGAAGGCGCGGGTTTGCCGACCGTCGAGCAATTGATGATTGGCCGCCTGCCGGTGCCTTCATTTGTCGCCAATCTGCTCCTGCAATGGGCGCTGGAAAAGGCACACACCCGGACCGCCGTGAGTGCGGCTACGGATGCCGTCAAGCGCGTGGCCATGCGTGGCGGCGTCCTGCTGGTGGAGTATGAATGGAGTGAGCGGCTGCCCGACGCCATCAGATCGGCCGTGCTGTCGAACGAAGATCAGGCAAGACTCAAGGCTTACCAGGCACGCTTGAGCCAGGTGGCCGCGGCAGGCGGCGCCAGTGCCTTGCCGATGGAGGAGGTGCTGCGTGCCCTGCTGAACGCGGCCGAGGAGCGTGGCGGTGATGTCGCCGCCGAGAACCGCGCGGCGCTCGTCAGTCTGGCGTTTTTCGTCAACGGCAAGGGCCTGGCGGCTGTCATCCCGGCGGCCAGGGACTGGCCAAGACCGCGGCCGCGCAACGTCACGCTCGGAGGGCGTCATGATTTCGCACAGCACTACTCGATCTCGGCCGCAATCGCCGCCAGTGCCGGCAGCCCGCTGGCCGATGCGATCGGCCTCTACAAGGAAGTGGACGACTCGCGTGGCGGCAGCGGCTTCTCGTTCAACGACATCGCGGCTGATCGCGCCGGTGTCCGCCTGGGCGAACTGGCTACCGCGAGCATGGTCGGCGCCCGCAAGCTGCAGCGTGCAGCCGCCACACGTCTGGGCGCAGCCGACCTGTTGCCCGATGTCAAGGACTTGCCCGAATTCATGCAGGAGGCTGAATTCAAGCGCCGCTACGGTGGCGTCGGCGCGCCTGACTACAAGAAGATGATGGCGGAAATCGAGCGACGGGTGGCGGCGCTGGCGATCCTGCGTTGAAGTGTGCAGCAGTTCAGCTGCCAGGACGCTGCGCTAAAATAACCAATCCTCGGATTTTCCCTCGCTAAGGACGGAAAAGCGCATGAAAAACTACGACGAGATCATCAACGGCGCCTGGGTCGCGCCGGTGGGCTGCTGCCGCGAGGGCAGCCTCTTTGGCCTGGAGGAGTTCCTCGAG
>JAYVWK010000280.1:0-2576 GCA_043786185.1 Burkholderiales bacterium | reverse complement strand
GCCAGCGGGCCCATCTGGGTGGCGGCGTCTAAGCCACTGCCGACCTTGAGGCTCTTAGCTGCCGTGACGAAGGCCTCGAGAAACTTGTCGTAGACCTTTTCCTGCACCAGAAAGCGGGTGGGTGAAACGCATACCTGGCCTGCATTGCGGAACTTGGCGCCGGCCAGCAGCTTGGCGGCACGCTCGATATCCGCATCCTCGAACACGATGGCCGGCGCATGGCCACCCAGTTCCATCGTGGCGCGCTTCATGTGGGTGCCGGCCAGCGCGGCGAGATGCTTGCCCACCGGGGTGGAGCCGGTGAAGGTGACCTTGCGGATGATCGGGCTTTGGATCAGGTATTCCGAAATCTCCGCCGGCACGCCGAACACCAGGCCGATCACACCGGCAGGTACGCCGGCGTCGACAAACGCCTGGATCAGTTGCGCCGGCGAGGCAGGCGTCTCCTCGGGGGCCTTGACGATGATCGAGCAACCGGTGGCAAGCGCCGCCGACAGCTTGCGCACCACCTGGTTGATCGGAAAGTTCCAGGGCGTGAATGCCGCCACCGGGCCCACCGGTTCCTTGACCACCACTTGCAAAATCCCTTCGGCACGCGACGGCACCACCATGCCATAGGCGCGGCGCCCTTCCTCGGCGAACCAGTCGATGGTGTCGGCACCGTTCATGATTTCCAGCTTGGCTTCACCCAGCGGTTTGCCCTGCTCCATGGTCATCAGGCGGGCGATGCCGTCGGCACGCTCGCGTATCAGGTCGGCGGCACGGCGCATCATCTTGTAACGGTCATAGGCCGATACCTTGCGCCACAGCTTGAAACCCTTGTCGGCCGCTGCCAATGCGCGGTCCAGATCGGCGATTTCGGCACGCGCGACCGTGGCGATCTGCGCCCCGGTGGCCGGATTGACTACCGGCAGGGTGCGACCACCGCTGCCGGCGACCCAGGCGCCGTCGATGAACAGGTAGGTGTCGGAATAGGCAACTTCGGCCGAAGCCAGCAGTTTGGGGTCGATGCGGTCCATGGCGTCTCCGTGTGTGGTCGAGGAAACCGCTAAAGATACTGCAAATCGCGGCCTACCGCGCTCGGCCAGGAAAACACTGAATAGGTCCCTGGAATGCAGGCCATCGAACGGAAGCTGGATGCAATTCAAGTGGTTGCAAAAACGGCTTACTCAACCTGAGGACGCATTTTGGTGTGTCTCTTGGCGCAGGCAGGCCAGCGTGCCTGGCGCGACGGCAGGGTGTTACGCCTCCAGGCGTGCGACCGAGCGCAGGTGCTCGGGTGTGGTCGTAGGCAAACCGAAAAACTCGAGGTAGGCGGGAATCTGTTCGAACAGCATGTCGGTACCGACTTGCGTTTGGCAGCCACGTGCCCGCGCGGCGGCAAGAAAAGAGGTGGTCTGCCGCTGCATCACGACTTCGCCCACGAAGGCAGAGCGCGCGACGCGCCCGATGTCCAGCGGCAGCGGATCGCCGTCGTTCATGCCCATTGGCGTGGCATTGACCACGATAGCGTAACCGGCGGGGTCGTTCGAATCGCTGGTGATCGAAAGCAGGGGATAGCTGGCCAGCAGGCGACGGCCCAACGCCGGCGCCGCGACCGGGTTGGTATCGAACAGACCAAGCGCCGCCACACCTGCCGCGGCCAGGGCTGCCGCAATCGCCGAGCCGACACCGCCGCTGCCGACGATCAGCGCACGCTTGCCGGCTGCTTCGCAACCCTTGCGCCGCATGCCGCGCACAAAACCCTCGCCGTCGAACATGTCACCGGTCAGCCGACCATCCTCGCCACGGCGCACCGCATTGCATGCGCCGGCGATCTGCACGGCGGGCGAGGCCTCGTCAAGCAATGCCACGGTGGTGACCTTGTGCGGCATGGTGATCAGCGCGCCGCAAATGTTGGTCAGCTTGAACAGGGATTGCAGCAGGGCCGGATAGTGCGCCGCCTCGCAACCCATGGGCACGACCACCGCGTCAATGCCCGCCTCCTCGAAATAGGGGTTGTAGATCATCGGCGAGCGAAACCCATGGGTCGGGAAACCGATGTGTGCGATGAGACTGGTGGAGCCGCGGATCATGTCAGGCGTGCGAGAACAACGGGCGGCCCGGCTTGGGCATGCGCGCGCGCAACACGCTTCCGGATGCCGATTCGGTGAGATAAAGCCAGTGTCCGCCCGGAGCGAAGGCCAGGTTGGTGATTGTCGAACCTGCGGGGCTCTTGACAATGTGGGTCACTTCGCCGCAGCGATTCAACACGAACGCGCATCCAAGGCTGGCATGCGCCACCACCAGGTTGTTGCCCTTGTCCAGCGCCATGCCATCGGGTCCGCTTAAGCCGAAAAAAGTACGCAAGGCGCCGACTTTCGACAAGCTGCCGTCGCCCATCAACGGGCTGCGCCATACCTTGGTTGGCGCGCGTGACGGCAACAAAAAGCGTGCGCTCTTCGGCGTCCAGCGCGATGCCATTCGGGCTCGGGGCATTGGCCAGCAGGCAAGTGAGACGAGCGTCGGGATCGAGCCGATAGACGCGGCCAGTCGGATCGTGCAACCCGGTCTGGCCCTGGTCGGTGAAATAGAGC
>JAYVWK010000279.1:0-7811 GCA_043786185.1 Burkholderiales bacterium | reverse complement strand
GCCATGAAACCGTAGTAGTTGTCGAGGGAGAACCCCTTGAGTTCGGGAATTCCGGATTCGCCCGCTGTCGGTACTGTCGGCATCGCCGCGCTGCGCTTGCTCGACAGCAGCGCAATCGGCCGCAGGGTGCCCTGTTTGACAAACGCCACCACCGCCGGAATGCTGGCGGCGACAATCCCGACCTGACCAGCGAGCGTATCGGTGACTGCCGGCGTGCAGCCCTTGTAGGGAATGTGGGTGGCCGCTATCTTCATCGCGTTCACGTAGATCTCCATGGCGAAGTGATGCGGGCTGGCCATGTTGCAACTGGCATACGGGTATTTGCCGGGCGACGCCTGCAATAGCTGGGTCAACTCTTTCAAGTTGGTCGCACGAATCGACGGGTTGACCGCCAGCACCATCGGCGCCGAAGTCGCCAGACCGAGCGGCGTGAATTCCCTGGTGTAGTCGAACGCCAGCTTGGGAATCAGCACGTGATTGATGATGTGGGTATTGGTTGCCAGAAGCAGCGTGTAGCCGTCGGCCGGGGCGCGGTACACCGCTTCGGCGCCGATCGAACCACCGGCGCCCGGTCGATTCTCCACCACCACCGATTGTTTCCACAACAGCGCGAGTTTCTCGGCGAAGATGCGGGCGGTCACGTCCGCCGCGCCACCCGGCGTGAAAGTGACGATCACCTTGACCGGCCGCGAAGGAAATTCCTGGGCGAAACCTGTGGCTGCCGCCAGCGCGAAGGTGGCGGTCAGACAGAAGCGAAGCAGGGGTTTGAACGAGGGCATGGATTTCCCGGACGATCTGATTGAACCAATGGAAACCGCGAGCCGCGGCATGTGGTGGTAGCTGTTTCGAAACAACGCAATTCATGCGCCATCAGGGCAGGTCGTTTTACGCTGCCACCTTCGCAACAGGCGGAGACAAACCGGTGCGTGCCTGCCAGGCAGTCGGGTTGGCAGCGATGGTCTTTACTTTACCCCGTTCGCCAACCCGGTGGCAGCGTTTCAAGAATCCGGATGCAAAGTGATTGGCGAACCGATGGCGTGCAATTTTCTTCATCTGAATCACCGATAACCTCCCGGAACTGCACCATGCTGGTCATGCAGAACCCGGTCTTCCGACGCTTCTGGTACCCGACGGTCGCGCTGCATGATTTAGCCTCCGGTCCAAAGCCCTTTACGCTGCCGGGCCAGAAACTGGTGCTGTGGGCTGATGCCGACGGCGCGCCGGTTGCCTTCCACGACCGCCGCCCGCACCGCGGTGTGGCATTGTCGATGGGCAGCAAGGTCATTGATGGAGCACTCCGCTGCGAGAAGGCGCCGGTCGCGCTGCATCTGCACATCATCGACGAGCCGGAAACCCTGGGTTTTCGTTGCGATCTCCGGGTGATCAACACGCCCGAGCAGCAAGGAAACCTGCGGATCGCGACGGCCGAAACCTGCCGCCCTCACAAGCTTGCTGGCGAATCCCGCTTGCGCTGCTTGAGAAAAAGGAACTCCAGCAGTTGCTTTCTGTAGGCCGCGAAGCGCGCATCGCTGGCCAGGGCAACCCGGTCGCGCGGGCGCGCCAGCTCGATGCAGAGTTCGTCACCGATCGAAGCGCGCGGGCCGTTGGTCATCATCACAATGCGATCTGCCAGCAGGATCGCTTCATCGACATCATGGGTGACCATCACCACCGTCGGATGCGTGTGTTCGACGATACGCATGAGTTCATCCTGCAAGGCGGCGCGGGTCAGTGCATCGAGCGCGCCGAATGGTTCGTCCAGCAGAAGCACGCGTGGCTCGATAGCCAGTGCACGCGCGATGCCGACACGTTGCTTCATGCCGCCGGAGATCTCGAACGGATACTTGGCCGCGGCATCCTCCAGATGCACCATGTTCAAGGCATGCTCGGTACGCCGGCGCAGAGCAGCGGCGTCCTCGGCGGCACCGAACACGCGCCGCACACCCAAGTGCACGTTTTCGTAGCAGGTCATCCACGGCAGCAGGGAGTGCTGCTGGAAGACCACGCCGCGGTCCGGTCCCGGCCCCGCGATCAGGTGTTGATCGCAATACAGCTCGCCCGTGGTGGGCAGGTTGAGCCCCGCCATCAGGTTGAGCAGCGTGCTCTTGCCGCAACCCGAGTGGCCGATCAGGCAGACAAATTCTCCCGGTGCGACATTCAGATTGATCGATTCGATGGCGTGGAACGGCCCCTTCTTGGTGTTGAAGACGACCGAGACGTTCTTGACTTGCAGTGATGAACTCATCGCGGGCAACACCGCGCAGGCAAGCAGCGCGTGATTGGCGCGTATCCCGTGCCCTGGCAGGCTTTGCCGCGCGCATCGACGGTCGTCATTTCGGAGAGTGCGCTCGGCATCTTCAAAAATTCATTCCTGGAACGCCAGGCGGCGCGTCATCTGCACCAGCAGCACATCGAGCCCCAACCCGACCAGCCCGATGATCAGGATCGCGACGATCATGCTGGCGATCTGCAGGTTGTTCCACTCGTTCCAGATGAAATAACCGATGCCCGACTGGCCGACCACCATCTCGGCGGCGACGATGACGAACCAGGCGGTGCCGATCGAAATGCGCATGCCGGTGAAGATCATCGGTACCGCGGCCGGAAAAACGATGTGGCGGATGCGCGTTGATACATTCAAGCCCAGCACCCGCGAGACGTTGAGCCAATCCTGCCTGACCGCCGATACGCCGAACGCGGTGTTGATCAGCAGCGGCCACACCGAACAGATGAAGATCATGAAGATCGCCGAGGCACCGCTGTCCTTGAGGGTATAGAGCGCGAGCGGCATCCAGGCCAGCGGCGACACCGGCTTCAACACCTGGATGAAGGGGTTGAGCGCGGCATAGAGCTTGGGCATGAGACCGATGGCGAACCCCAGCGGCACGGCGACCGCCACCGCAATCGCGAACCCGCCCAGCACTCGCGCCAGGGAATGCAGCAGGTGCCAGCCGATACCCAGGTCGTTGCTGCCGTTGCGGTCAAACGCATGCGTAAGCAACTCGGTTCCGCGCAGTACGACCTGCCATGGCGAGGGCATCGCGGATTGACTCTTCCCGCCTGTCGCCTGCCCCATCAGCTTGGCATACTCCGTGTCGGCGGCCGACTGGACAGCCGCGCCGCCGCTGGTGGCCAGATGCCAGGCCGCAACGAACAGCGCGAACAGCAGCAGCGACAGCACCCACGGCCGGTCGAGAAGGCCTTTCACGACTTCAGGCTTTCGACATCTGGCGTTTCAAGTATTCCTCGGGGCGATTGGAATCGAATTCCTTGCCGAGGATGGTTTCCTTGCGGAAGCCGGGGGCCGGCACCTGGGTGCCAAAGTCCGCCATCAGGCGCCTGGCGTCGGTGGCCAGCATCACCTGCTCGGCCAGTTTCTTGTAGTCGATATCCTGCTTGATCATGTTCCAGCGCCGCAACTGGGTCAGCATCCATACCGCCATCGAGTAATGCGGAAACGGCTGGAACTCGACGCGATCCGGCACGTTCTTGATATTCCCCAGCCCGTCGGCATACTTGCCGGTGATCACCTGGTCGACCACGGTTTCCGGCTGGTTCAGATATTTCGGCTGCGCCAGAACCTTGGCCATGCCGGCGCGGTTCTTCGACTCGGACGCATGCAGGCCGGCACCGATGACGCTGCGGAAAAACGCTAGAAACGTGTTCGGATGCTGCTTGATGAAGGCCTCGGTACCGGTGATCGAACAACAGGGATGCCCCCTCCAGATTTCCGCCGACAGCAGGTGAATGAAGCCGGCGCCTTCGTACACGGCGCGCTGCCCGCCCGGCTCGCCACCGAAAAAGCCGTCGACGTTGCCGGTGCGCAGGTTCGACACGTATTCGGTGGGCGGCACCACGCGGAAGCTCACGTCACGGTCGGGATCGAGCCCGTTCTCGGCCAGGTAGTAGCGCAGTTGCATCGCCTGATGCGAGGTGTCGAAGGGGATGGCGAACTTGAAGCCCTTCCAGTTCTTCGGATTGCGGTTGTCCTTGTGCTTCATCGCCAGCACCAGCGAGTTGCCGTGCTGGTTGAGAATGGTCAGCACGCGGGTCGGCACCTGGGCGGAGCCGACACCCGCGCTCATGGTGAGCGCAACCGGCATCACCTGCTGCGAAAAATCGAGCTCACCGTTGATCATCTTGTCGCGGATCAGCGAGACGCCGGCGATCTTCTGCAGCTTGACGTCCAGGCCCTGCCGCCCAAACAGACCCAGCTCTTCGGCATAGATCAGCGGCGTGGCGCAGGTCAACGGCAGGAAACCGACGTTCAAGGTTTTCTTCTCCAGCGCGCCCTGGGTGCGGGTGTCCTGCGCGAAGGCCTTGAGCGCATCCAGGGGAATCAGCGAAGACACGGCGGAAAGAGCTGTGCCCGCACCGACGGCCTTGAAGAACTTGCGCCGAAACGCCGGGTCCGGAAACATGCCGGTGAAGATGGCCTCATTCATGCCGGCGGACAAGGCCTGCTCGGCAGGGTTCGACCCCTGCGCCAAGGCAAGGAGTTCGGCGGCAGAGTGCTGCTGTCCGCAATCGCACTGGCCGAGTGCATGCGGCACAAGGCTTGAGGGTCCGTGCTTGCTCATGGTTCGCTCCTTGAAACGATGGATAAGGCGGCTTTCAATTTACGACCAAAGGCTGGCGCTGCAGGTCGGCGGCAGCCGATATGTCCCGATTCGCATCGGCGGCGTCGAAGTTCGTTTTTTCAAAATAGGCAGGCTCGCGCCGCGTACGGTCGATCGTCAATTTGAATATGTCAAACCGGTTGTAGTAGCCGACCACATCGTGAAACTGCTTGGGCTCCACGCACAGCGCCACGTCAATCTCGCCGTAGAGTATGCCCTCGTCATCGCGCCGCGCTTCGGTAATCGGCAGGCCGTCGGGGCCCAGCATGATCGAGACGCTGCGCGGCGTGTTGTCTAAGATCGCTGCCACCCTGGCGTCATCTTTGGCAATCGCGTCACGGGCGGTCTTGTCGAGAAAGGCCGAAGCGACGATATTGAACACCTTGCCTTCGAACGAATGCGCACCGGCGCGGATGCGGATCGCCGACTCGATGTCGTAGGCGCCCGACTCGCCTGGGGGACGGGTTGGCCAAATCGGCGGATAGGACGATATGTGTACCTGCTCGCCTTGCGCGATCAACGCATAACGCGCCAGCGGATTGGTGTTCTCGCCACAGATGAGCATGCCAAGCCTGCCAATGCTGGTGTCGGAGACACTTAAACCCTGCCCATCTCCCGCTGCCCACACCAATTTCTCGTAGAAGGTCGGCACCAGTTTGCGATGATGGTTGAGGATGCTGCCGTCCTCCCCGATGAGCAAGTTGCTGTTCCATACACAGCCAAGGCTTGCCGCTGTGCCTTCGTTCAGTCCAATCGACACAAACACTTGATGGGTGCGCGCCACTTGCGCGATCTGCCGGATCTCCGGGCCGGGTACGCGAATCGCAGCTTGCATCAGCTTGCGGAAAAAATCATGGTTCTCGATCGGTGCACGCACCGCGGCCCAGATCGGGAAAGCCGGAATGAAGGTCTCGGGGAAGGCAATCAGACGGGCGCCGTTTGCCGCGGCCTCGCGGATCAGCGAACATGCCTTTTCGATCGTGGCCCTGGTGTCCAGGAACACCGGGGCTACGTGCAAGGCCGCTGCTTTGAATTTTGGAAGTGCGTTGGTCATGTTCAGGAATCCCTTTGGGGTTCTGGTTAGGCGACGGCGTCAAGGTGAATGGAAAACCATTCGTTGCGCGCGTCGCTTGGCGGTTGTATCTCACCATCATTTGCCACCGCGCGGCAGATCAGGTGGTGTGTACCGCCGGCAAGCGTTACTTCGAGCGTAAAACGTTGCCACGAGAAATCGACGCGTCGTTCCAGTTGCGCCATCTGCCATGTGGCGCCGCCATCAACACTCACCTCTGCGTGCGCGATGCCGGCGCCCGCCCAGGCCCATCCCTCAACGCGCTGCGGCCCGGCCGTGACCGTGCCTCGATCTTGGTGGGAAACAATCAACGAGTGCGGCGCGATGCCCCAGACCGGCCTTTGGACCGTATGCCCGCCGCTTGCGATCAGGTCGTTGTAGAGCACAGTAGTGAAGTGGCCGGTACATCGCTCGGCACGCAAATCAAGTTCGGTCAGCCACTTGGTCGAGTTGGTGCCGTAAAAGCCTGGCACGATCAGGCGCGCCGGACCGCCGCGCTCGGGCGACAAGGGCTCGCCGTTGATCTGCGTGGCAATCAGGGTTTCAGCCGCCAACGCTTTCTCTATAGGAAGGTCCTTTTGATAGCAGGCATGCTGTACCTGGTTGAACACGCCCGTGTCGGCACCTTTGGACCAGACATAACGGGCCTGCGGCAGGATGCCGACTTCAGCAAGAACGCTTGCAAGCGGGACCCCTTCCCATTCCACGTTGCCCACCCGTCGCACCGGTGTGTTCGGCGCCAGCGGACTGCCTGCGCACTCGTGCGCCGCGACGACGCGTCGCGTGGGCAAGCTTTGCAGATCTGCCCAGTTAAGCGTCAGCGGCTTCTCTACCAGCCCGCCGATCTTGAGCGACCAATCTGCGGATGACAGGCCCACGACACCCAAATGCATCACGTAAAACATGTCGGCGGTCGGCGTCATGAAAGACTTGAGCGCCGCGACCGGCGGCTGGTGCAACTCGAACCCCAAGCGCAGCATGACCGGAGAACGGTTGGTGCCTGAAGATGCGGTGTTCATGCGCCGAGGTCAGCCTTACACCGGCATCTTCGACAGGTCATGCCGCACCGGCATATTCCTGGCGAGGTCTTCCTTGGGAATGCGCTTCTTGACCTCGAAGCGGCCGTTCTCGATGCGGCTGATGTAGGAATCGAGAATGCCGCTGTGGTCTTCGCGGCGCAGCAGCTTGTCACCCTGCGGGTGGCCGATGGAATTTTTCATCTGCAGGCCTTCGAGCGCACGGATCACGCCTTCGGTGTCCTTGCGCGTCTTGTAGCCCGAGGCTTCGATGGCCGCCTTGAGAGCGAACATGTCTTCCCATGACTGCCAGGCATGGCTCTTGGCCATGACGCGCTTGCTGTTGGTTTCGCGCGCGTCAAGGTCGTCGATTTCCATCACCTTGTTGTGCTCCTTGTGGGAGGCGTCGTCTTTGTATTTGAGTACGCGCGGAAAATTCTCGAGGACATAGACGCCCTCGGCCGCGCCTTCAATATCGGCCGGGGCGATCGCTTCGAGGGTGCCGCTCACCGAGTACATCTTGAATTTATTGGAAACCCCCATCGACTTGGCCTGGGTGTAGAACGCCACCGAAAGGGAGCCGAAGAAAATCGAGAACACCACCTGCGTCTCGCCGGGAATCTGTGTCAGATAAGGCACGAAGTCCTTGGCGTCGAGCGGTACCGGAATATTGCCGACCACCTTGCCGCCGAGCTTCTCCACGATCGCCTTGGTTTCCTGGAAGTGGCTTTGACCCCAGGCGTAGTCGGCGTAGACCACGGTCCAGTTCTTGCCCAGGTTTTCCATGCACCAAGGCACGCCGGCTGCCGCGATCGAATAGGTATCCATGCCGGTGCGAAAGCTGTAGCGCGTGCCTTTGGAGCCGGTGGCTTCGGTCGCCTCGCCCATCGACATATAGATGGTCTTGAGCTCGGTGGCGATCGGGATCGAGGCCAGCATCACGCCCGAGTGCACCGAACCCATGATGAATTCAGCATTGGCGCGCTGGATCAGGTTGCGCAGCTTGCGCGCGCCGGACGCCGGATTGGACTCGGTATCTTCGGTGGCCAGTTCGACCTTGCGTTTGGCGATGCCGCCACTCTTGTTGATAATGTCGACCGCTTT
>JAYVWK010000278.1:0-4774 GCA_043786185.1 Burkholderiales bacterium | reverse complement strand
AGCCCCGGTTGCGAAGACAGCATCTCGGAGGCCACCGTGATGATCAGCGCGATCGCCAGCGACACCCGCATGCCGGCGAAGATGTCGGGCAGCGCATTGCAGGACGCGCGTGGTGATGGCGGAACTGGTGGCAATCACATCCGGCTTGCCCGCCACCATTGCTGCGGCCAGTGCCTCGACGCAGTCTTCCTGGCCCAGGGCCGAGACGAACTGGAGTTCGAGATTCACGCCTTCACGCCAGCCCAGCGCGGCGAGCGCGCGCCGCAAGGTGTCGCGCCGGCCGACGCTCGCTTCGAGCACCGCCACCTTGCGTACGGCGGTGCTGCTCTGCGATCAGGCCAGTCCCGTGCGCAGCAGTGCGCCCAGGCCGGTGAGGCCGGTGGCAAAAATGATCTGGCGGCGTTTCATTCGATCACCCGGTCGGCACGCAGCCTGATCGCATCTGGAATCGTCAGATTGAGCGCCCGCGCGGTTTTGAGATTGAGCACCATCTCGATGACGGTGGATTGCTCCATCGGCAATTCGCCCGGATTGGCACCGTTCAACACCTTGACCACAAGATCGGCCACGCTGCGGTAGGCAGCGGAAAAATTGCCGCCATAGGACAGCAGGCCGCCCAATTCGGGCCACACGGAGTTGTTAAACACCGCCGGCAACCGGTGCTGCAGTGCCAGTTGCAAGATCAATTGGCGCGCGGGCACAAAAAATGCTGACGTCTGCACCAGCAGCGCTTCTGCCTTGGCGTGCGTGAAAGCGGCGAACGCAGCAGCATAGTTGTAGGGAGTAACGGTGAATTCATGCACCACCAGCGTCAGCCCAAGCCGTGCCGCAGCGGCGCGCGCGCCAGCAAGTTGACCGCTGCTGCCGGTATCGCCCAGCACGGCGGCGCGGCGCAGGCCCGGCAACAAATCCGTGAGCACCTCAATACGTTTGGCGGGAAGCTCGGTTTGCAGCATCGACACGCCGGTAATACGCCCGCCCGGACGCCTGAACTGCGCGATGTGTCCGCTGGCAACCGGGTCATAGTCGGCGCACATGACGATGATGGGAATGTTGCTCGCGGCTTCGTTTGCAGCTTGTGTGGCCGCACGCAAGATGGCCTCATTGCCAGGCGCAAATATCAGGTCGCATTTGAGCCGCAACATTGCGGCGGCGAGCGCCGGCAGGTCCTCAGCCCGCCCGCCGGCATTGCGAAACACGATCTCAAGATTGCGCCCTTCGGCGAATCCGCGTTCTGCAAGGCGTTGCGTAAAGGCGATGGCGTAAGTCTCGCTGCGCGTGGAGGCATTGGACAACCAGCCGATCCGGTAGCTGCGCCCGGGTGTTTGCGCCAGTGCCATGCGTGGCAGGACAAGGCTGGTGGCACCCGCTGTCAGAGCAAACACCGATGCGCGCCGGCCTGGTTGCGCTGGCGCTCCGGCGTCAATGTTTTCTGAATGGCTGTCTATTGAACCCATACTGCCTCCTTGGAGTGAAGACGCGGGTGAGACCGGATTGTGGCAACGCGGATTGGCCGCTCGGTTTGGCCGCTTCATGAGTAGCGCTGAACCACAACCAAGTCGCGTGCATATTCACGTTGCCACATCTGTGTGCGCCGCTCACCTCGCGCGCGGCGGGCCGCCGTCTACGCCATTTTTGCGAGGATGCCGTCCATCTCACTGCGGTTGAAGGCGCGCAAGGTTTGGGTGCGCACATGTCCGGCGGCACCAATCGACAGCGAAAACGCGGTGGCGGCTGCGTCGTCCGGTGCTTCGATGATAGCGACGATGTCGTGCTGGCCGAGGGTCCAGTAGATTTGCGTCATCTTTGCGCCAAACTTTGCTGCCACCTGGGCGACAGCATCAGCGCGCTTGGTGGTGTCTTTCACGCCGTGGATGCCGTGGGCGGTGTAGTTGGCGAGGGCAATGTAGGTAGGCATGTTGCGGTGCTCCTTGCAAGCGAGAGCCGCGCGCGGGTTGCGTTGGTGATGCCGCCATGGGGCGCGGCTTGCCCCGGCGTAGTACGGAAAGGGCGCTGTGATTGGCTCCAGTGCGGCTGCGGCGCGTAGTCACTCGCTTACTTTCGGTGGTGCGCAGCATGGGCGTACTCCTTTGGCAAGGCTGCCAGCCTGGGCAGATTGACAGAGGCATGCTACTACCACGCCAGAGAAAAGTCATGTGAATATGATGCCATGTGGGGCGTGAATAGGCACATCAGATCGATTCAACCAGCATTGTGAAGAAGCGCTCCAGGAGCGGGTGTTGGCGGCAAGACGGCCTGAGATTCGCTCGCACCAGGGCTTTCCGGTTGCCGGCCGGTTTCGATTCTTGCACCATGCCGGTTTTTTGCGCCAGCAAGGCGCGCGGCAGTCTTCCTCGCAGCATCGACCGGAAAATGACTGGAAAAATGCGAGATGGGCCATCACGGTCTTTGGGTGAAATGTTTTATAGCAATCCCGATATTTTTCTGTGCCGTCTGCTGGAAGCAGCGCCACGGCCCGTTGTCTCTGCGTTTACGCGCATGCGTGACAACCTGCGCCATCCGCCGAAGACTTCGCGCGAGTGCGGCGAGACGCTTGCTGCGCAAGGCTTGCGCAAGTTCGCGGGACTGATTACGCCGCTGATCCGGTAACTCAAGGGGGCGCTCCATCGGGCTGCTAAAGCGGGGGCGCTCAATCGAGCCGCTCTATATCGGCGCGCGCGGTTCGACCACATGCCTAAACGCGCCAGTTCTCCAGCTTCAATCGGGCGATACCGCCAAAGTGTTTGGTGTTGTCCGAGACAAGAACCATGCCGGCATGGCGCGCATGCCCGGCGATGAGCGCGTCAGGCGTCGCGATGGACATGCCCCTTTTTGATTGCTCTGCGCGGATTAATCCTGATTCCTGGCCGGACGCACAGTCAATCCCGATGCATTGGACAGTCGCGAGTATGTCGGCCATGAATTCGAGTGCGCGCTTTCTGATGCGCCCTGCGCCGATTTCGATTTTCTCGCGAAGCTCGGAGGCAATCACCGGATTGATGAAGCACTTTTCTGCCGTCACTTCGATGATGCGCCGTTCGATCCGTTCCGCTCCATGTGAACCATTGGCCAGGTGCATGAATACGTTGGTATCGATTAGATACATCAGAGAATGCCTTTTAGTCCCTTGACTGCTTTGAGAAAGCGCGCGGTCTTCTCGTCAGGTACCGGCATTGGCTTGTCAGCGCTTTTCCGGTGGGAGCGGAGTGGTGCGTGCTTCTTGGGTGGTTTGGCGATGATGCTGGCGGCGGTTTTCATGGTTGGTACCTCCAATGCAAGAACTGGGATTCTATCAATCCGCCAGCGTGAGCAAGCCGGGGTGCCCAACCTTGTATGCCTGCTGCGGCATCTTATTGTGTCCGCTGTCCTGCGGCAGCAACAACGGGTCAGACCAGCGCGAGGTGCTGGCACTGGCGCAACTGTATCGTGACCGTGCTGACGCCGAGAACAATTTCGATGAATTGAAGAATCAGTGGGGCTGGGGCGGTTTCACCACCCAGGACTTGGCGCGTTGCCGGATCATGGCGCGCATGGTGGCGCTGGTTTACAACTGGTAGACGCTGTTCGTCCGCCTCGCCCATCCGCACAAACACTTTGAGGCCATCTCCTGCCGTCCGTTGTTGTTGCATGGCGTCGCCACGCAAACCCGGCATGCCGGGCAGACCCGCTTATCCTGGGCGGGGCGTTGGTGAAAATTTCAATCCAGGATTGCGGCCTTGACCGGGCGGGTGCCATGGCGGGGACTGACGTGGCGACCACCAGGGCCGTGTCACCAAATTTTCATTGGCCTTGAGAACGGCCTCGGCCTAAAATCGCCCCCGCCATGACCGATCCGTGCCTCCTCGAAGAGCAAGAGCAAAAAGCTGCTGCGCCGACCGGCGGCACGGCTGCGCCCGCGCAGCAGGCATTGCCTCTGGCCGGTGGTGCCGATGGTGCCGGTGCGCCGGTTGCCGCGGCCGCCGTGCGTGCCGCCGGGCCCGAGCTTCGCCGCCCCGAGGCCGAAGCGCGGGCGTCCGCCGCCGAGGAGCGCGCCGAACCCTCGGAGCCGATGGAGGCCGACCAGGCGCAGGAGGCGCTCGAAGTAGCGCAAACCCTGCTGGCGCGTTACCGCCTGATCGAGATCACGGCGCGCGAGGCCGACGCCGGGGCAGCGGTGGCGCACACCGCGCCCAATCCGGCGGTGCAGTCGATCCTCGACGAGCTGGCGAACCGCCTGCACCAGCTGCACCCGGCCGACGTCGCCTATGTGCTCGAAGCCTTGCCGGTCGAAGACCGGCTGGTGCTGTGGGACCTCATCAAGACGGCCGAGCGCGATGGCGACATCCTGGTCGAGGTGTCGGACTCGGTGCGCGAGACCCTGATCGACTCGATGGATCGCGACGATCTGGTGGCGGTGGCCGAAACGCTGGACGCTGACGAACTGGCCGACATCGCCGAAGACCTGCCGCGCGAGGTGATTGAGGAGGTGCGCGAGGGCCTCTCGCATGAGGAGCGCGAGCAACTGCGCGCGGCGATGTCGTACCCGGACGATGCGGTTGGCGCGCTGATGGATTTTGAGATGGTCGAGGTGCGCGAGGACGTGACGCTCGAAGTTGTGCTGCGTTATTTGCGCCGCCTTGACGATCTGCCCGACCTCACCGACCAGGTGTTACCTTCGGCCGGCGGCCACCTGGCTGCCCTGCTCGCGGTGCGCCAGGACTGGCAAGCCGCACTTGGCCTGCCGCCCAACGTGGTGCGCGGCTGTCTGCCGATCTCCGGGGTGTTTCTGTTCGGC
>JAYVWK010000277.1:0-2562 GCA_043786185.1 Burkholderiales bacterium | reverse complement strand
GGCGATCACCGCGCTAATGCAGGCGAACGACGCGCCGGCAGAGATGTTCGCGCGCTACGGCCTCACGCCGGTAACAAGCGCCGCATGAGAGAGTACCGTACCGACCGCCGGCGCAGGCGCGCGGTGATCGATTGGCTTGGCGCGACTGGGGCTGACGTACATGCGACCCTGAAGTATCGACAACGTCGCCTGCAAGAGCATTCGACCCCGTTGCAGAAACACCAGAGGAGACCGTGACAATGAAGACACTGCCCTTGATCCTTGCTGCCGCCGCGCTTCTAACCGGCACCTTGGCCCAGGCCCAGACCTGGCCCGACCGTGCGCTGCAACTGGTGGTGGGCTTGCCGCCCGGCGGCGGGGTCGACATCGTCGCGCGGCAGCTGGCCGACAAACTCTCCGAGCAGTTGGGCCAGCGGGTCAACGTCGACAACCGTGCCGGCGCCAATGGCAACGTGGCCATGGAATACGTCGCGCGCGCGCGGCCGGACGGCTATACGCTCTTGGCCGGCAATGTGGGCAATCTGGCGATCAACCCCGCGCTGTACTCGAAACTGAGTTTCGACACGCAGAAGGATTTCGCGCCGATTTCGCGCGTGATCGTGCAGCCGATGGTCGCGGTGGTGCCGGCCGGCTCGCCCTTCACCAACCTCGCGCAATTGCTTGCAGCCTTGCGCGCCAAGCCCGGCGAATTCAACTTCGGCTCCGGCGGCAACGGCAACATCAACCACCTGTCCGGCGAATTGCTCAAGCTTAAGGCCGGGGTGCAGATCGCGCACATTCCGTACAAAGGCAGCGCGCCGGCGATCGCCGACCTGGTGGCCGGGCGCGTGCAACTGATGATCGACGGCGCCAACGTGGTGCAGCCGTTCGTGCGCGATGGCCGCCTGCGCGCGCTCTACAGCACCGGCGAGGCACGCGCCGCGGCATTTCCCGACGTGCCGACCGCACGCGAAGCGGGGCTGCCGGACATGGTGGTCTACGGCTGGCAGGGCGTGCTAGCCCCGACCGGCACACCAGTGGCGATCATCGAACGCATGAGCCAGGAAATCGCCCGCGCGCTGGCACAGCCCGAGTTGCGCAATCGCCTGGCCTCGCAAGGCACCGACCCCGCACCGCTGCCACCCGCGCAATTCCAGGCCTTCTTGGCCGCCGAGCACAAGCGCTACGGCGAGGTGGTGCGAGGCGCGAAGATCTCGCTTGATTAGACTGAACTTTGATCTTTCGCCCTGGGAAGACGTTTGACAACAGGCGCCGGCGTCAACAAGCCGCCATCGCGCACCGGGGGCGATCTGCACGTGACCAAAGCGCCATCGGGGTCGGCCTCGACAAACCTGACTACATTCTCCCAAGAAACCTGAGAGCCGCATTACGCAACGTCTCGGCTGATTCCGACGCCAAACTCCAAATTAATTAGGTGTAAATGGGTGTGAAATTGGTTGCGACTCTTGATTGTGTGTAATTGGGTGTAGTATTGGTGTAATGTTTCGCACCGACACCCTCCAGATCACCCCGGAGCTCCTCAACCTGATCGCCCGGATCGACGAGTTCAAAGGCGCCTGGCGCGCCTTCGGCACGCTCGCGCCGGAACGTTTGTCCGCCTTGCGCCACGTGGCGACGATCGAAAGCATCGGTTCCTCCACCCGCATTGAAGGTAGCAAGCTATCGGACCGTGAAGTAGAACGCCTGCTTTCCAATCTGGAAATCAAGTCCTTCGCGACGCGTGACCAACAGGAAGTGGCCGGCTACGCCGAACTGATGCAGTTGGTGTTCGAATCTTGGCGGGACATCCGATTCAGCGAGAACCACGTCAAGCAGTTGCACCAGACCTTGCTTCGCTTGAGCGACAAGGATGAACGGCACCGCGGCAACTACAAGACCCACCCGAACCATGTAGCCGCATTCGACGAAGACGGCAAGCAGATCGGCATCGTCTTCCAGACCGCCTCGCCCTTCGACACGCCGCGCCTGATGGGCGAATTGATCGCCTGGGTGGAAGATGCGCGTGCCACAGGCCATCTGCACCCGCTACTGATCATCGCGCTGGCGGTGATCGTATTCCTCGAAATTCATCCATTCGAAGACGGCAATGGCCGGCTCAGCCGCGCGCTCACCACCCTGCTGCTGCTACAGACCGGTTACGCCTACGTACCCTATAGCTCACTGGAAAGCGTGATCGAGCATAACAAGGAGGCCTACTACCTGGCACTGCGGCAAACCCAGGGCAGCATCCGCAGCGAAGCGCCCGATTGGCAACCCTGGCTCATGTTTTTCCTGCGCGCCCTGGCCGAACAGGTGCGCCGCCTGGAAAAAAAGGTGGAGCGCGAGAAATTGGTACTGGCCGCGCTGCCGGAGCTATCGCTGGCGATTGTGGAATTCGCGCGCGAGCATGGGCGCGTGACCATTGGCCAGGCGATCCGGCTGACGCAGGCCAGTCGCAATACCTTGAAGATGCATTTTCGGGCGTTGGTGGAGCACGGGGCGCTTAAACCACGCGGGGGCGGGCGGGGCGCGTGGTATGAACTGGCTTGAACAAGTGCTCTGGGTGAATTGTTTCTACAGGCA
>JAYVWK010000276.1:0-4486 GCA_043786185.1 Burkholderiales bacterium | reverse complement strand
GGTGTAAAAGGCACTTGTACCGCAACGCCGGCTTTCTTCGCGGCAGCCTCGACGGCGGCGCAACCACCGAGCACGATCAGGTCGGCCAGCGAGACTTTCCTGCCGCCGGACTGCGCCGCGTTGAACGCCCGCTGGATCGCTTCAAGCTTGGGCAACACCTGCGCCAGCAGCGCCGGCTGGTTGACCTCCCAGTCCTTCTGTGGCGCCAGGCGAATACGCGCACCATTGGCACCGCCACGCTTGTCGCTGCCGCGAAAGCTCGACGCCGAAGCCCAGGCGGTAGTGACCAGTTGCGAGATCGAGAGGCCACAACCAAGCAGCTTTGCCTTCAGGCCGGCGATGTCCGCTTGATCGACCAATGCATGGTTGACCGCCGGGATCGGGTCTTGCCAGATCAGCGCTTCCTGCGGCACCAGCTTGCCCAGATAGCGCGCACGCGGCCCCATGTCGCGGTGGGTCAGCTTGTACCAGGCACGGGCAAACGCGTCGTGGAAGGCCTGCGGGTCTTGCAGGAAGCGGCGCGAGATCTTTTCGTAGGCCGGGTCCATGCGCATTGCCATGTCGGCGGTGGTCATCATCGGCGCGTGGCGCCGGCTTGGGTCATGCGCATCCGGCACCGCGCTTGCCGCCGCCGGGTCCTTGGGCTTCCACTGATGCGCGCCGGCCGGGCTCTTGGTCAGCTCCCATTCGTAGCCGAACAAGGTCTCGAAATAGCCGTGATCCCACTTGATGGGATTGGGGGTCCAGGCGCCCTCGATGCCGCTGGTAATCGCATGCACGCCCTTGCCGCTGCCGAAGCTGTTGCTCCATCCCAGCCCCTGTTCCTCGATACCTGCACCTTCGGGCTCGCGACCGACCTGCGCGGTGTCGCCGGCGCCGTGGCACTTGCCGAAGGTGTGACCGCCGGCCGTCAGGGCCACGGTTTCTTCGTCGTCCATCGCCATGCGGGCGAAGGTTTCGCGGATATCGCGCGCGGAACCGAGCGGATCCGGCTTGCCATTCGGGCCTTCCGGGTTCACATAGATCAGGCCCATCTGCACCGCGCCCAGCGGATTGGCAAGCACGCGGTCGCCGCTGTAGCGCTCGTCGCCCAGCCATTTGGTTTCCGGACCCCAGTAAATCGAATCTTCCGGTTCCCAGATATCCGGCCGGCCACCGCCGAAACCGAAGGTCTTGAAGCCCATCGAATCCATCGCGACGTTGCCGGCCAACACCAGCAGGTCGGCCCAGGAAAGCTTGCGACCGTATTTCTGCTTGATCGGCCACAACAGGCGACGCGCCTTGTCGAGGTTGCCGTTGTCCGGCCAACTGTTGAGCGGCGCGAAGCGCTGCGCGCCGCTGCCGGCGCCGCCGCGCCCGTCGGCGATGCGGTAGGTGCCGGCGGCGTGCCAGGTCATGCGCACGAAAAACGGGCCGTAGTGGCCGTAGTCGGCCGGCCACCAGTCCTGCGAATCGGTCATCAACGCGGTCAAGTCCTTGACCACGGCATCGAGGTCAAGTGTTTTGAACTCCTCGGCGTAGTTGAACGCCGCCCCCATGGGATCGGACTTGGATGACTGCTGGTGCAGCATCTTGAGGTTCAGTTGATTGGGCCACCAGCTTGCATTCGAGGGTGCGCCGGCTACGGTGTGGCTGCCGGCACCGCCGGCGAACGGGCATTTCGCTGCGCTTGACATGGTTTCTATCCTTCACGTTGATTGAAAGTCAGTACACGACGGAGTATAGAAACCAGGCTTCGATCAATCCAATGAATTCTCAAGATCGACTCGATAGTTAAACTCTTGCACCAGGATGGCACGATTGCTCCGGACCCGCTCCTGATCACAGGTTCAAACGCCGTCAAGACTCGCGGCGCCGCATTGAGCAGCGCTGCCGACTCCGGGTAACTTGCGCGCAGCGTCTCACGCGACAAATACCATCGACTCTTGTCGCAGCAAGCCGCGAACTCTAGCCTCCGGCCAATGGATTGCGTACGCGCAATCCGGGAAACCTTGAAAAGTCCCGGTCGGCGGTCCAAAGCTCATGCACACCGTGGTCCAGGCAGATCGCCGCGATGCGCGCGTCGTGGATCGCGCCGCCCTGGACCCTGGCATGCGTAGCCAGTTTCGTAAGCGTGGCCCAGTGTTGCGGCGCCTCCCCGATCAAACTCAGGCTCGGCGACTCGACCCATATCTCGACCTGCGCGATAGCCTGCTTCAAGGTGGACGGCGGATCAAATATCCGGGCACGCGTGACGACGGCGACGAACTCATGGACGCACGGCCACGGAATCGCCCATGTGGCGCGCCCCGCCACCAAGCCGGTCAGGCATGCGTGCGCGGCGTCATTCCACTCGTGGTCGGCGCGGTGCGCGTAGACCAGGAGGTTGGTATCGACGGCGATCACCGCTCGTTGGCCGCATCGAGCACAGCCCGCCAGCCAGCGCCGCGCGCCGCGCGCGTCAAACCCTTGCCGCCCACGCGGCCATCGCGCGGCTGATGCACCGGCGCATCACTGCCGGCCTTGACGATCTGCTTCAAGCCCTGCTCGATCAGGGCTCGCAGCGTCGTCCCGCTCCTTGCCGCCTGTCGCTTCGCCTGCAGAAAAAGCGCATCGGAAATCTCGACGGTCGTCTTCATATGGGCACCCATACTCTTAAATATGGGCAGATTATAAACCGTCTCACACCATCTCAGCCGGCCAGGAAGGGTTCGCCAGCAGACAGTAACCCACGTACATCGCGCTTCGCCCGCAATGCCGTGATCACTCCGCCTTGATGTTCCGTTCCTTGATGAGCTTGACCCAGCGCAGCTCTTCGCGGCCCATGAAGTCCTTGAACTCGGCCTGGGTCGAGGCGCGGATTTCCACCCCCTGCGGCTTGAAACGCTCGATCATCTCCGGATCGGCCGCCACCTTGGCGATCGCCTTCTCCAGCTTGTCGACAATCGCCCTGGGCGTGCCGGCCGGCACCACCATGCCCTGCCAGAAAGTCATCACGAAGTCCTGCATGCCGCTGGCTTCAGCCATCGTCGGAATGTCGGGGAAGGCCGGCGAGCGTTGCGCGCTGGTAATCGCAATCGCGCGCGTCTTGCCGGTGGCCAGGATCGGCCTGGCTTCCAGGGCAGCGGAGAACATCATTTGCGCCTGCCCGCCCGCCACATCCTGCCCGGCCTGCGCACCGCCCTTGTAGGGCACGTGCGTCATGTCCAGGCCGGCTTGCTGTTTGAGCATTTCGGCGATCAGGTGGTTGGTGGCCCCGATGCCGGAACTGGCGATGTTGAACTTGCCCGGATTGGCCTTGACATGGCTGATCAGCTCGCTCATGTTTTTCGCCGGGAACGCGGCGTTGACGTGCAGGATGAAGGGCGTGAACGACATCAAGGACACCAGATCGAAGCTCTTGTTGGGGTCGTACTGCACTTGGGCCGTAAGGGTCGGGTTGATCACCAGTGAGGTGCCGCCGGCATAGATGGTGTAGCCGTCGGCCGGCGCCTTGGCCACGTAGTTGGAGGCCACTGTCGTGCCGGCCCCGGCACGGTTGTCGATCAGCATCGGCCGGCCCAACTCGATGGCCAGCTTGTTGGCATAGATGCGCGCCACCGCATCGTTCACGCCGCCCGGCGGATACGGCACCACCATGGTCACCGGTTTCTGCGGCCAGTCGGTCTGCGCCATGGTGGCAAACGGCAATGCGATTGCGGCCAAGCCTGCCGCGATGAACGTCGATCGTGTCATTTTTTCGTTTCTCCCAATTGAACAGAAAGTCTAGTCCGCCTTCGCGCCGGAGTCCTTGACCACCTTGCCCCACTTGACAATGTCGGCACGGATCACGCGCGCGAATTCGTCGGGCGAGTTGCCGATGATCTCCACGCCCAGCCCCGCCAGGCGCTGCACCACCTCAGGGTCACGCAAGGCCTTCTGCATCGCGACATTGAGCTTGTCGACAATCGGCCGCGGCGTGCCGGCCGGGGCGAGTGCGCCCAGCCAGAAGCCGACATCGAAACCCGGCAAGCCGCTTTCAGCGACTGTCGGCACCTCGGGCAGCTGGCTGAAGCGCTTGCCGGTGCTCACCGCCAATGCACGCAACTTGCCCGCCCTCACGTGCGAAAGCGAGGTGATGGGGTTATTGAACATCATCGTGATCTGGCCGCCAAGCAAGTCGGCGGTGGCCGGCGCCTGCCCCTTGTAGGGCACCAGAGTGATGTCGATTTGCGCCGTGCTCTTTAGCAGTTCGCCGGCCAGGTGCGAAGCCGTGCCCGCGCCGCTGGAACCAAAACTGAGAGTGCCGGGCTTGGCCTTGGCCAGCGCGACCAGTTCGCGCAGGTCTCGTGCCGCCACCGACGGATGCGCCACCAAAATGAAGGGTGTGAGGCCGGCCAGGGTGATCGGCGCGAAATCACGTTCGAAGTTGTAGGGCAGCTTCGAATACAGGCTGACGCTGATGGTGTCACCGACCTGCGCCTGCAACAGCGTGTAGCCATCGGGCGCGCTCTTGGCCACCGCGTCG
>JAYVWK010000275.1:0-7647 GCA_043786185.1 Burkholderiales bacterium | reverse complement strand
ATCGAGTTTGACGACAAAGGCGATCGCAAGAATGCCGAAATCACCATCTTCACCCTCAAGGGTGGCAAGGTCGAACCGGTTGCCGTGGTTCAGGGCGGCAAGGCGATGACCATGAGTGACTTCATGGCCGCAGCAGGCGGCGCGGGCGCCCCGGCAGCAGCAGCCGCACCCGCCGCGGCTCCGGCGCCCGCCCCGGCCGCAGCACCTGCCGCCGCGCCCGCGCCGGAAGCCAAGAAGCCTGACGACAAGAAGTAAGCATTTTCGCGTTTCACGTGTTACAACGGCATCGCTGAGCAATCATCGATGCCGTTTCTTTTTGTCTGACGCCCCGTGGATATTTTCCTGCAGCAAATCATCAACGGGCTCACGCTCGGCTGCGTCTATGCAGTGGTGGCGCTCGGCTACACCATGGTCTACGGCATCATCCAGCTGATCAACTTCGCCCATGGCGAGGTGGTGATGATCGGCGCCATGGTGGCGTTTTCAGTGATCATGGCGCTGGCCAAATCGGGCCTCCCGCCGGTGGTCGTGGTGCTGATCGGCACCGCCGTGGCCGTGCCCGCCTGCATGCTGGTGGCCTACCTGATGGAACGCATCGCCTACAAGCCACTGCGCGGTGCGCCGCGCCTGGCGCCATTGATCACCGCGATCGGCATTTCGATCATCCTGCAGCACCTGGCGATGATGATCTGGGGCCGCAGTCCGATGGCGTTTCCGCAGATCATCAAGGCGCACACCTACGAGATCGGCGGCGCCCTGATCACCAGCGTGCAGATCGCCATCATTCTGACTTCCTTCGCGCTGATGGGTGGGTTGTTGCTGCTGGTCTACCGCACCAAGCTGGGAGTGGCGATGCGCGCCACTTCGCAGCGCCAGGATATCGCGGGCCTGATGGGCATCGATGTCAATCGCGTGATCTCCGCCACCTTCGTGATCGGCGCCGCCTTGGCTGCCGTGGCCGGCGTGATGATCGGCACCTACTACGGCCAGACCCAGTACACCATGGGGGAACTGCTGGGTCTCAAGGCCTTTTGCGCCGCGGTGCTGGGTGGCATCGGCAACCTGGCCGGTGCGGTTCTCGGCGGTATCCTGATGGGCTTGGTCGAGGCGCTCGGTACCGGCTACATCGGCGACCTGACCAACAACTGGTTCGGCTCCAACTATCGCGACGTCTTCGCCTTTCTGGTGCTGATCCTGGTGCTGGTATTTCGCCCGTCGGGCCTCCTGGGTGAGCGCGTGGGAGACCGCGCATGACGCTTAATGCGCGGAGCAATCGGCAGCAACTGCTGCGTTACGTCGGTTTGGCGCTGATCGCTGTCGCCCTGATCGCCCTGCCGTTCGCGCTGGTGCAGGTCGGCACCGCCTGGGTGCGCATCACCAATCTGGCAATCCTGTTCGCTCTCCTGGCGCTCGGGCTCAACATCGTGGTCGGCTTCGCGGGGCTGCTTGATTTGGGCTACATCGCGTTCTATGGCGTCGGCGCCTATGTCTGGGCCCTGCTGGCTTCACCGCATTTCAACCTGCACCTGCCGTTCTGGGTGATCCTGCCGATCGGCGCCCTGGCCGCATGTTTCTTCGGCGTTCTATTGGGCGCGCCCACCCTCAAGCTGCGCGGCGACTATCTGGCGATCGTCACCCTGGGCTTCGGTGAAATCGTGCGCATTTTCTTAAACAACCTGTCGCGCCCGGTGAACATCACCAACGGGCCGCAGGGTATCGCGCGCATCGACCCGGTACGCATCGGCGATCTGGATTTTTCCACCACCACCCAGGTGGCGGGCCTGGCGTTCTCGAGCCCGATCAAGTACTACTACCTGCTGCTGGTTTTCCTGCTGCTGGTGATCGTGATCAACATGCGCCTGAAGGATTCGCGCATCGGCCGCGCCTGGGAAGCGATTCGCGAGGATGAGATCGCGGCGCGCGCGATGGGTATCAACACCACCTCGCTCAAGCTGCTGGCATTCGCGATGGGCGCTTCTTTCGGCGGCATCGCCGGCGGCATGTTCGCCTCGATGCAAAGTTTCATCAGCCCCGAGAGCTTTGTGCTGGTGGAGTCGGTGATGGTGCTGGCGATGGTGGTGTTGGGCGGCATGGGCAACATCTGGGGCGTGATTCTGGGCGCCATATTGCTGACCTTCGTACCGGAGCTTTTGCGCTATACGGTAGAGCCGCTGCAAAAGGCCGCCTTCGGCCGCATGATCATCGAGCCCGAGGTGATCCGCATGCTGTTGTTCGGCCTGGCGCTGGTGCTGATGATGCTGTTTCGCCCGGCCGGCATCCTGCCCAAGTCGGCGCGCAAACGCGACCTTTCCGCGATTGCCAAGTGAGCACAGTCCTGCTCAGCGGTGAGGGTATCGGCAAACGCTTCGGTGGCGTGCAGGCCTTGTCGGAGGTGAGCTTTTCAATCCGGCGCGGTGAAATCTATGGCCTGATCGGCCCCAATGGCGCCGGCAAGACCACACTCTTCAATGTGCTCACCAGCGTCTACACGCCCGACGCCGGTGCGTTCGAATTCGACGGCAAGCCTTTGGGCCACGCCAAGCCGCACGAAGTGGCCGCGCGTGGCATCGCCCGCACCTTCCAGAACATTCGCCTGTTCGCCAACTTGTCGGCGATCGAAAACGTGATGATCGGCAGGCATGTGCGCACCCGCGCCGGTGTCTTCGGTGCCATCCTGCGTACTCGGGCGACACGGGCCGAAGAAGCCGGCATCGAAAGTCGCGCGCTGGCGCTGCTCGATTATGTCGGACTGGCGGCACGTGCCAACGATACCGCCGGCCAATTGCCCTACGGCGCCCAGCGCCGGCTCGAAATCGCGCGCGCGCTGGCCACCGATCCGAAATTGCTGGCCTTGGATGAGCCTGCCGCCGGCATGAACGCCACCGAAACCGCCGACCTGCGCGGCCTGATCGAACGCATCCGCGGCGACGGCACCACTGTGCTCTTGATCGAACACGACATGAAGCTGGTGATGGGACTGTCCGACCGCGTGCTGGTGCTCGACTACGGGCGGCGTATCGCCGAAGGACCGCCAGGCGAGGTACGCGCCGACCCCAGGGTGATCGAGGCATACCTGGGTACCGGCGCAAGTAGCGCTGCAACAAGCGTCAAAAGCACATGACGAAGATTCTTGAATTGAAGCAACTCGCGGTGCAATACGGCGGCATTCGCGCGGTCAAGGGCATCGATCTGGTGGTGGCCGAAGGCGAACTGGTGTGCCTGATCGGCGCCAATGGCGCCGGCAAGACCACCGCGCTCAAGGCCATCGCCGGCATGTTGCCGGTAGCCGGCGGCAGCATCGCCTACCGGGGGCAGCCAGCGGCGGGCCTGCGACCGTTCGAATTGGTGCGGCGCGGACTGGCGCTGGTGCCCGAAGGCCGCGGCGTGTTCGGGCAATTGAGCGTGGCCGAAAACCTGGCCATGGGCGCCTACGTGCGCGACGACCCGCAAGCGGTGGCCAGCGACCGTGAGCGCATGCTGGGCCTGTTTCCGCGACTCAAGGAACGCCTGCTGCAATCCGCCGGCACTTTGTCGGGTGGCGAACAGCAAATGCTGGCGATCGCCCGCGCGCTGATGTCGCGCCCGCGGCTATTGCTGCTTGACGAACCCAGCATGGGGCTGGCACCGCTGGTGGTCGAGAAAATTTTCCAGATCATCGTCAATGTGGCGCGCGAAGGCGTGACCATCCTTCTGGTGGAACAGAACGCGCGCCTGGCACTGGAAACATGCCAGCGGGCCTATGTGATGGAAAGCGGCCTCATCAGCCTGCACGGCGCAGCCACGGCTCTGCTCGATGACCCGCAGGTGCGCGCCGCTTACCTGGGCGAATAGCCGGTTCCGGTCAACGGCGTCAAGCGCGCGAGCGCATGACAGCGCGGCAGCAGTCAAGCGCCGCGTTCAATTGCTCAGCGCCTGGATGGGCGCCGGAATCCGGCCACCGCGTCGAATAAAGGCGCTGCTGTCTTCCCGGCTTACCGCCATCACCGGCGCATAGCCCAACAGTCCGCCGAATTCGACCTGATCGCCGACCTTTTTTCCCGGCGCCGGGATCAGGCGCACCGCCGTGGTCTTGCGATTGATCATGCCGATCGCCGCTTCGTCGGCGATGATCGCGGCGATCGTGGTATCCGGCGTATCGCCGGGAATCGCGATCATGTCCAAGCCCACCGAACAGACCGCGGTCAGCGCTTCCAACTTATCGAAAGACAGCGCCCCCATGCCGGCGGCTTCGATCATGCCGATATCCTCGGATACCGGAATGAACGCACCCGACAGGCCGCCGACATGGCTGGAGGCCATCGCGCCGCCCTTCTTCACCGCGTCGTTCAGGAGCGCCAGTGCCGCGGTCGAACCATGGGCGCCGACCCGCGACAAGCCCATGGCTTCGAGAATGCGCGCCACCGAATCGCCGATCGCCGGTGTCGGCGCCAGTGACAGATCGACGATGCCAAACGGCACGCCTAAGCGCGTCGACGCGGCGCGCCCGACCAGCTCGCCCATGCGCGTCACCTTGAAGGCGGCACGCTTGATGATCGATGCCAGTTCGCCAAAGTCGGCCGCAGGCGCCGCCTCGACCGCACGCATCACCACGCCCGGACCCGACACACCGACATTGACCACGCAATCCGGCTCGCCGATGCCGTGAAAGGCACCCGCCATGAAAGGGTTGTCTTCGACCGCATTGCAAAACACCACCAGTTTGGCCGCACCGAGGCCGTCGGCGGCGGCGGTGAGTCGCGCCGCCTCCTTGATCACCCGCCCCATCAAGGCAACCGCATCCATGTTGATGCCGGCCTTGGTCGAACCGATGTTGACCGAGGCGCAGACCCGTTCGGTCTGCGCCAGCGCCTCGGGAATAGCCTCGATCAGCGCCAGGTCGCCCGGCGTGAAACCTTTGTGCACCAGCGCCGAAAAACCGCCAATGAAGTTGACACCGATCTCGCGTGCCGCACGATCCAGCGCGTGCGCCACGCCCAGCATGGCCTCACGCATGGCAAGATCGGACACGCCTTCGGCGATGATCGCCACCGGTGTCACCGAAACCCTTGTATTGGTTACCGGTATGCCGTACTCGCGCGCGATCGCAGCGCCGGTGGCGACCAACTGACTGCCCTTGCGACACACCTTGTCATACACACGTTGCGCCAGACGCACATGGCTTTCGGCGACGCAATCGCGCAGCGAGATACCCATGGTGATGGTACGAATGTCGAGCTTTTCCATCTGCACCATGCGGATGGTCTCGATGATTTCCTGCGGCGAATAGCCAGACAGTGACATGAGATGTGCTTTTTCCAGGCCTTTAAGTCATGCAATCATCCGGCTCTGCCGGTGATTTCATGCACCACCGCCTCGACAAAAGTAGGGTTTCACTTTTGTCGACCGTCACACGCGGTGCATCAGCTTGAAAACATCTTCGCGCTGGATGTCGATTTTCAAGCCCATCGACTCGCCTTGCGCGTTGAGTTGCGCCTTGAGAGCGTCGAAGCCACCGCTCGATTTCGCCAGATCAACCATCATGATCATGACAAAAAACTCCTGCATGATCGATTGCGAAATGTCGAGAATGTTGACCTGCGCCTGGGCCAGCATGGTCGCCACCGCGGCGATGATGCCGACCTGATCGTGACCGATCACGGTGACGATCGCGCGGTTTCCCGCGACGGTTGACGGTGGGTCCGAAGGCAGCATGTCTTGCTGGTCCCGGCTTCTAAGCGGCGCGCGCCAGGTCGGCTTCGGTTGTGAAGCTGTCGGCAAAAAATTCTCCTTCCGGCAAACCGCAACTGCCGACGAAGTCCTGCTTCGCCGAATCCACCACGATCGGTGCGCCACAGGCGTACACCTGATGACCCGAGAGGTCGGGAAAATCGGCCATCGCTGCACGATGCACGAAGCCGGTACGCCCATCCCATCGATCTTCCGGCAAGGCGTCCGATACCACTGGAATGAACCTGAAGTTCGACACCGTATCCTGCCAGCGGCGGCACAACTCCATCATGTAGATGTCCTTGGGACGACGCCCGCCCCAATAGAGTGTCATCGGCCGCTTGCTTTCGCGATGCAGCGCGTGCTCGATGATCGCCTTGATCGGCGCGAAGCCCGTTCCGCTGGCCACCAACAGCATCGGCTTGGAGCTCTCTTCGCGCAGGAAAAAGCTCCCGAGCGGCCCCTCGAAGCGCAGGATGTCGCGCTCCTTCATCTTGCCGAACACATGATCTGTGAAATGCCCGCCCGGCATATGGCGAATGTGTAATTGCACGAATTGGTCGTCATGCGGCGCATTGGCCATGGAATAGCTGCGTCGACGGCCGTCCTTGAGCATGAATTCGATGTACTGCCCGGCCAGGTACTGCAGGCGTTCGTTGGCCGGCAGCTTGAGCGAGATCACCACGACATCGTCGGCCACGCGTTCGATGGATTGCACGCGCGACGGCAGGATCTTCACCTGCAGATCCTTGATCGCGCCGACCTCGCGCGCCTCGATCACCACCTCCGACAAGGGTTGAGCGCAGCAGAACAAGGCCATGCCGCGCGCTTTTTCCTCTGCGGATAGAACGGTCGGCGCGTGGCTGCCGTAGTCGACATAGCCGCTCACAAGCTTGCCCTTGCATGAACCGCAGGCGCCGTTGCGGCAACCATAGGGCAGCCCGATGCCGTTATTGAGCGCACCCTGCAGGATGGTTTCGCCCTCCTTGCAGTTGAATTGATGACCGGACGGTTGAATGCTGACCTGAAAGCTCATGGCGGAAGATAAAATCGGGAGGTGAAAACGAAAGAAAAAAAGGTCTTGTTGCTGGGCGCGGGTGACATCGGCCGCCGCATCATCGCACGCATCACGCCCGGATTCGCGGTGACCGCAGTGACCTCGCAGGCGGCCAATCGGTCCCCGCTCAAACGCCTGGGTGCCACCGCCGTCAGTGCCGATCTCGACCGCCCCCGCTCGCTGGTAAGGCTGCCGTCCGACTGGCAAATCCTGATTCACTGCGCACCGCCGCCAGCCCGCGGGTCGCGCGATTCTCGCACCCGCAACCTGTTGCGCAGCGTCGCCTTGCGACACCCTGAAAGAGCCAAAATTTTAACACGCGTCATGGTCTACCTGAGTACCAGCGGCGTGTATGGCGACTGCGGCGGCGCTGTGGTCAGTGAAGCCCGGCCGCTCCGTCCAGGCAACGCGCGCGCGCGACGCCGGGTCGACGCCGAGCGACAGTTGGTCAGGGTCGCCAGGCAGCGTGGCATGCACTTGATCATCCTGCGCGTACCGGGCATTTATGCGGTCGACCGCCTGCCGCTTGCGCGACTCAAGGCCGGCACGCCGGCGATCGTCGCCGCCGAAGACGCCTACACCAATCATGTACACGCCGCCGATCTTGCGGCCATGACCGTGCGCGCCATGCACCATGCGCTGCGGCGCCGGCCGCCTCGGGTGCGCGTCTACAACGCCAACGACGACAGCGACCTGAAAATGGGCGACTACTTCGATCTGGTGGCGCAGGCATTCGGGCTGCCCGCTCCGCCGCGCCTGCCGCGCGCGGCCATCGCCGGTGCGGTGTCGCCCATGCTGCTTTCCTTCATGCGCGAATCGCGACGCTTGGACAACTCGCGGCAGAAGCGCGAACTGCGCCTGGCGTTTCAGTTTCCGACCGTGGC
>JAYVWK010000274.1:0-8434 GCA_043786185.1 Burkholderiales bacterium | reverse complement strand
CCATATCCTCGACTCGACCTGCGGAAAGTAAGTCATGTGGTGCGCTAATGTTGCGCCGGTCGGCAGTCTCTGGCGCAGTTTCCAAGCAGAGTTTGACCGGCATCAATATCTCGGACTGAAGACAAGCTATCCTGCCAATGCACCTTTCGCATGTAGGACACGCGGCATTGGCGCAAGCCGATTGCGCGATGTGGTCGACTGGCAGGGCTGTGGCAGGTGCACCGAAGTTCGACCTGGCCTGCCATTGAATCGGAGGCGCATGACGTGCTGAATTTCTTGCAAGCGACCCTGATTGCCCTGCTGCTCTGCCTGCTCGCAATCGGTCCGGCAGCGGCGCAGCAGCGGCCCGAATACCCGCGCGGTGAGCAGTTGTACCTGGCGAATTGCGACACCTGTCACAGCGAGCGCATCCATTGGCGCGCGGAGCGGCAAGTAGCGGATTTCAGCGGGCTCAAGTACCAAGTGCGGCGCTGGCAAGGTATTGTCAAGCTCAACTGGAGCGAGGATGACATCAGCGCAGTCTCGCACTACCTCAATTTGCGCTTTTATTTCTTTCCCGCGGCTGCGGATCGCGCGCATTATCAGCCTCGGCATTTGATCAACGTGGCGCACGAAACACGCTTCGCCAATGGCGAAGCGATCGGCGCGCATGTCATGCGGCGGTGACCTGCATGTGTTCGCGGACAGTTGCGAGAAGCCATACGCGATACTGCGGCGAGCGGCAATTCTGCCGGGGGGTGCCTTCATGCTGAGGAACAAGGCACGCAGGCGTCCTGTCAGCATCGCGATGCTGGTCGGCGGTGGAGTCATGGTCTGGGCAGTCACGCCCAGCTTGATCGGGTATGTGCTGCTTGGCCTCGGGGTCCTTCTCGAAGTCGCAGGCGTCCTGCTTGAACATGGTGCTGACCGCTGACCACGGCGGCAATAGTTCCGGGCTTGCAACTTCAGGGCCTGCGGTGGCGTCGAACACCAACCCGTCGGTGCGGAGATGGCGTAGGATGTCCGATCGGGTCGACCCTGCGCCCCGGTGTTTCGAGCAAGGAGCAATCCGCATGCCGCAAACCATTCCGCTTACCTCGCCCGAGTTCGAGCATAAGCGCATCATCGAACGGCCCGACGGTTTTTACTGGCAGGCACTGGCGACCGGCAAAGACTTCGGGCCGTTTGCCACGCTGCTCGAAGCTACCTTCGACATGCAGTCCGAGGACGAGGGAGCGGGACAGTCGCTGGAGACGCTGGAAGAAGCCGAGGCCTCGCTCGACTTGAGTGATTGGATCGATCCGGACACCGGCTTGCCGGCGGAAGAAACCACTCCGCGCATCGAAGAGCATTGAAGCGGTCCTCCGGCGAGAGGACGACCAAGGGTTTTGTCTCGCTGTCCGCGCGGTCACGTGCGCGTGAGCCTCGCGCAACTCATTCCGTCTGGATATTGCCGCCTGCGCGTTCGGCAGCGGCTGGTTGCGCATCCTCGATCATTCCGTGTACTTCGTGCTGGATCGCGTCCAGATCCTCATCGATAGGCGTGGGCCGGAACGCGTCCGGCTTGGTCTGGCGCCCCGGCGCCGGCGCCAGCTTGTTCTTGCTCTCAACCGGGCGGGACCTCTTGCCGCTTGCGGACTTGGTGGTGGATTGTCTTGTCACTGCAGCTCCTTCGCTGACGAAATTGCGCGATGTGCATCCGCAAGATTATTGCCGCGGTGCACGCGACTGCTTGATCGAGGTCAAGCAACCTTGCTTTTTCAGGCGCTTACGGATGCTCCTGGCAGGCGGTCTGCCGCTTGACCGACGGTCATTCGCACATCCTTGCGCTTGATCAAGGGTTTGGAAGCGGCACCTCATTAGCCTTGAACCTTCCAGCGGGTGTAGACCGCAAGTAACTGTCGTGCCGGCGCGGCGCGGAAAGGCGACATCATGATCAAGAAAATTCTGCTTCCGGTCGATGGCTCGGACCTTGCGCACAAGGCGGCAATCGATGGCATCGGGCTGGCGCAAGCGCTGGGTGCTACGGCAATCGGCCTGTTCGTCACCGAACCGTATCAGTACATATTCGTTTATCCCGGCGATATTCCGCTGACCTATCCGGGCAAGACCGAATATGAAAAGATGGTCAACCGCGAGGCGCAGAAGCATCTGGGCGCGCTTGCGCAGGCGGCCGGCGCGGCCGGGGCGTGGCATGGCAGCAGATCATCGTCTCGGAGCGTGCGGCGGCGCCGGCCATCGTCGCGGCGGCAAAGCGGCACAAGTGCGGGCTGATCGTCATGGGATCGCACGGGCGTGGCGGGCTCGGCCAATTGCTGCTCGGCAGTGTGACCAACAGGGTACTTGCGACCTGTCATGTTCCGGTCCTGGTGCATCGGTTGGGCGCGCGGCGCGCCACGGCGCGTGCTCGACCGGCCCCGGGGCGCGCAAAGGCTGGTTCCGCCAGGCCTGCCGGTCGCTCCGCATAGGCCACCGGGCGAGTCGCGCCTACCTGCCGGTCTGCGGCTTGGTTGCCGCTGCTTGGAGCCTGGCTGCGATCGCGGACGCATCGAAGCGCACATCGGTGGCGACGTGCACCGCGAACTGGTGCTCGTCGTCACCGAGTTGTTCCTGTTTGCGTACTTGTGCTTCCATTACCTCCACCGTCGCCTCCGAGGCGTCGACGCCGGCGCGAGTACGCGCCGCGATCCTGCGTACCAGCTCGGCGTGATCGATGTGCGTTGCAAGAATGGCGAAGCCGGCGCCCGGGCCCACTGCCAGGGCGCGGAAATCCTCACGCTGGGAGCGTTCGAGAAAGGCTGCGTCGACAATCACCGAGGTACCCGTGTCGAGCAGGCCTGCTGCCAGTTCGGCCAGGTGTGCATAGACGCGCGTGGTGGCAGCCGCCGAGTACAGGCTGTGCTTGTCGGCCAGGGTGCTGGCATCAAGGGGGCGCAAGCCCGCCAGGCGCTTGCGTTCAACATCCGAACGCAGGCGCACCCAGTCGCGCACCTCGATCAGGCCAGCGCTCACATGGGTCTTGCCCGAACCCGAAAGGCCATGGGTGATGATCAAAAGCGGCCGGCACGGCCGCGTGCATGCGATTGCCAGATCTAGATACGCGTCGCAGTCGGCCAAGGACAGGTGGCGGTCGGTGGAGGTCGAACCCGCCTGGCATGAGCGAAGCGCAGCCACCTTGGCGCGCACCAGCGCGCGATAGACGAGAAAAAAGGGCAGCAGGGCAAGTGCTTGATAATCCCCGCTGTGCTCGAGGTAGGCGTTCAGCGCCCCGCGCGCCAAATCCGGGCGGGCGCGGCGGCGCAGATCCATCAGCGTGAAGGCGAAGTCATTGATTACGTCGATCCAGCGCAACTGCGGGTTGAACTCGATGCAGTCGAAGGCCACCATGCGCCCGGCATGGCGCACCATGTTGGCCAGATGCAGGTCGCCGTGGCATTCGCGCACGAACCCCTGCCGCACCCGCTGTGCAATGAGCGGGGCGACGCGGGCGTGCTCGGTTTCGGTCCAGGCGCGCAGCACCAGCAATCGCGCCTGCCGCGCGGGGTCAATATCAAGCGCCGCCATCTGCGTGAAATTCTGCATGGCGTGTTCAAGCACAAGCGCCGGCGATCCGAACGCATCGCTGCGGCAACGCGCGCTGTCTGCGTGGAAAGCTGCAACGGAGGCGGCAAGTTCACGCATGTCCGCGCTGGTCAGACGGCCGCCGGCAAGCAGCGTGTCGAGTTCTTCATCGCGCGCGAAACGATGCATGCGTACCGCGTACTCGATGACCGGCCCGTCACCGGCGAATTGCGGTTCCCGCGCGCTGCCGGTGAAAGCGACGACATCAATGTAGATCTCCGGCGCCGTGCGCCGGTTCAGGCGTACCTCCTCGGCGCAGCAGTGGCGGCGCTTTTCGAGCGTGGTGAAATCGAGAAAGCCGAGGTCGATCGATTTCTTCAGCTTGTAGGCGTAGTCACCCGCCAATACAACCCAGGAGATGTGGGTCTCGATGACTTCGACGCTGCGCACCGGATGCGGATAGATGTCCGCACGGTAGAGGGCCGCCACCAGTTCGCGTTGGGTCTTCTGCGGGTCACTGGCAATCATGGGAACACGGTCGGCAAGACTCCTCCAGCAAGCAGACGGCGCGCTAAGCCCCCGCATGTGCAAGGGCGCCGGCGGCGGTCGGTGGCGCGTCGATGCGATGGCAAACTCGCTTCACACCCATGGCAGCAACCCGGCTTGAAGCTTGACGCCGCACGCGTGAATGCAGACTATGCCAATCAGGCGCACGGGCCTTGACGATGGTCAAACAAGGACGCCTGCGACGACCCGCATTGCGCGCGCCGCTTGGCGCCGCCACTATCTTGATGCGATCACGGGCCTTCCCAGAATCCGCTCAAACCGCGCCGCATAGGCTGGCCACACGGCCGGGTTGACCAGGCGTGGTGGCCGCTCGCCGCGCAGCATGCCGACGATCTGCTCGGCGGAAATCGCCGCCATGTTGCGTCGTGCCTCATGGGTGACGCCGGCGGTGTGATAGGTGGCCACCACATTGGGCATCTGCAACAGTGGGTGATCGAGCGGCGGCGGTTCGCGCTCCCATACATCGAGCCCGGCGCCGCCCAGATGCTGCGAGCGCAGGGCGGCAGCCAGCGCCACTTCGTCGTGAATGCCGCCACGCGCGGTGGAAATGAAAATCGCCCCGTGCTTCATGCACGCGAAAGCCGCCTCACCCAGCATGCCCAAGGTACCGGGGTCGCGCGGACAGTGCACCGACACCACATCGGCTGCGGCCAGAAGCTGCTCGCGCGTTACCGGTTGTGCACCGCGTCTGGTGATTTCAGCATCGGACAGCAAGGGATCGGTCCCCAGGACGGTCATGTCGAAAGCCTTGGCCAGCATCGCCACCCGGGTGCCGATATGCCCCATGCCGATCAAGCCGATGGTCTTGCCGGCCACTTCATACCCCATCACCGCTTCCCGCGTGAAACCGCGCTCGCGGCGCAGACGCCGATCGGATTCGCTGATGCGCCGCGACACGTCGAGCATCAGGCCGATGGCGAGCTCGGCAACCGAGACGGCATTGCCGCCGGCCTGGTTGACCAGCGCCACTCCGGCGGCAGTGCAGGCGGGGGCGTCGATGGTGTCGTAGCCGGCACCGGAAGAAGACACCACCAGCAACTGCGGGCAGCGCCTAAGGAATTCGGCATCGACGAACATGTGCCTGGGCAGGTCATCCTTGGTCGGCGAGACGTGGAACACATGGGTTTGCTCGAGTACCGCCTGGGTCTCGGCCGCCGGTGCCAAGACCTGGCAAATGCTGAGTTCGATATCGGCCTCGCGCGCGAGGCGCTCTTCGAAGTTGGCATGCAGCCACAAATCGGTACGGGCAACTTTTTGTTTGATGTTGGTCACGGGCAGGTCCGAAAAAGGAGAGGCGGTATCGCGCGATCGAAACGATCATGTATCAAGCCAGGGGCGCGACGAGCGAAGCATTTTAAGGCAGGTTGCAAGGCATGCGAAGGTCGATCACGCCGTGCAAGCTGGTTGGTCCCTCTTGGCGCCGCTGGCGCTGGCTACAGACTTGTGCGATGAATACATCGAAAAAGTACCAGGCACTACAATAGATTGATCGAGCGACTGAAGCGTGCTTCCGCTTGAAAACACAGTGGTCGCGATTTGCGGTGCCGGCTACACGGTCGGCAAAACCGGCTACGATTACCGGCAACAAAACCAAGGAGACGACTATGATCCGCAGAATGAGCGTATTGCTCGTACCTTTGCTGGCTTGTATGGCGATAGCGGGCCAGGCGCAGGCGCAGGACTACCCGGCCAAACCGATTCTCATCATCGCGCCCTTCGCCCCCGGTACCGCGGTGGATTTCGTGGCGCGGCTAGCCGCGCGCAGCATGGCCGAGCAGTTCAAGGTTGCTGTCACGGTGGAGAATCGCTTGGGCGCATCTGGCCAGATCGGCACCGCGGCGGTGGCCAAGGCCGCGCCGGACGGGTACACCTTGCTGTTCACCTCACCTGCGCATTACATCAATCGCAGCCTGTACAAGAACCTGCCCTACGACCCGGTGAAGGACTTCAAGCCGGTGATGCGCATGAGCAACGCCATGCTGGTGCTGGTGGTGTCGAAGTCGGCGCCGGTGAACCGGCATTCCGAACTGGTGGACTACCTGCGCGCGCGGCCCGGCAAGCTCAGCTACTCATCGGCCGGCAGCGGCAGTACCACGCAACTCCCGGCTGCGTTGTTCAATTCGATGGCCAACCTCGAGGTCATCCACATTCCCTACAAGAGCGGCGCGCAGGCCCTGACTGACGTCATCGGCGGCGAGGTCTTCATGACCTTCACTGCCATCACCACTGCCTTGCCACACATCAAGTCGGGTGCGCTCAAGGCCATCGGCGTGACCGGTTCGGCGCGCTCGGGCAGCATGGCCGAGGTGCCGACGATTGCCGAGAGCGGCTTGCCGGGATACGAATTCACCTCGTGGAACGGTCTGTTGGCGCCGGTCGCGACGCCTGCCGACATCATCGCCAGGCTCGAAGCGGTGCTCACGCGCACCGCGGCAGCCCCGGAATTTCGCGATCGCCTGCCGGGCGCCGGCCTCGAACTCGAACCGCTCGGCGTGAAGGCATTCGCCGAGCGCCTGCAGGCCGAAATTCCGGTATGGGAAAAGCTGGTGAAAATCAGCGGCGCCAAGCCGGATTGACGGTCCGATCAACAGCAAAGTTCAGGAGGATTCGCCATGCCAACCCTCAAACGCGCAGGCAAGCCGGACATCAACTACGAGCTCGACGATTTCACCGACCCATGGGCACAGGCGCCAGTCCTGATCCTGCAACACGGCTATTGCCGCAACGCGAATTACTGGTATCAGTGGGTTCCCCACCTGTGCCGCTATTACCGATTGGTGCGCCCGGATCTGCGTGGCCTCGGCAAGTCTGGCCGTGACTTCGATCTGGCCACCCAACTGACTGCCGAGGAATACGTGGCCGACGTGCGCGCCATCGTGGCCCACTTGGGCGACGTACCGGTGCATTACTGTGGCGAATCCTTCGGTGGCACCATCGGCATGGCATTCGCGGGCCAGTTCCCTGACCTGGTGCGCTCACTCACCGTGATCGCGTCACCGGCATTCATCAGCGACGGGGCGCGCATCGGCTATGCCTGCGGCCATCCGTCATGGCCGCAGGCGATCCGCAGCATGGGCGCCCGTGCCTGGCTGGCCGAAACCAACCGCAGCACACGCTTTCCACCCGACATGCCGAGCGCCTTCGTCGATTGGTATGACGCCGGGGTCGCGTCAGCCGGCGAAGACATGATGGTGCGCATGGCGGAGGTGGCGCTGGGGGTCGACATGCGCCCGTGGCTGCCGAAAATCACCGCGCCGGTACTGAACCTGCATCCGACCGGCGGCGTGATCTCGAACGACGAACAGCGGGCGGCGCTCAAAGCCGGTGTGCGCAACATCCGCTTCGCCGGCCTGCCAACCGCATGTCACATGATTCACTACATCCGCCCCGCGCTGTGCGCCCGCCAGGTGCTGCAGTTCGCCGCCGCAACTGACGGCCGGATCTGTGACGAGTAGTCAGGGCCGGCCAGCGTCGTAGACATAAAAACATGTGAGTCGCCCGTTGGTCAAGCATGACGCAACGCGCAACCGGCAAGGTGCGTCAGTGGTAGTCGTCTTCGAGCTGGTGGCGCACAGCCAGGATGGTCACTGTCGATGCATCCTCAATCTCGAACAGGGCGACGTAGCCCCTGTCGCCGAACGGGATCAGCAGCTCGCGCAGGAAGGGGCTGGCCCCCGACTTGCGGTAGATGAAAGGCGAGCGGCCGAGACTGTCTACCGAGCCTATGATCGTGGCGAGCGCGCGCTCGGCCAGGTCGAGGTCTTGTAAGGTGGTGGCACGGTCGAGCAGGTAATCGTATAAGCGCTTGAGGTCGTCACGCGCCGAGGCGCTGTAACGAATGCTGAAGCTCACCCACGCACCGTCTTGCGAACCTTGGCCTTCGCCAGCATCTGGCCAAGTTCGGCATGTACCTGGTTGGCCGCGACGTAGACGCCGGTGCGCTTGGCATCCTCCCGCGAAGCCATGCCGCGCGCGATGAACTCGGCACGGTTGCGGCGGCGCGCGATGGTTTCACGCACCGCAGCCTCGATAAACCCCGACAGTGTCTCCCCGTCCTGCAGCA
The DNA here is from genome assembly GCA_043786185.1 of Burkholderiales bacterium. GTDB lineage: Bacteria > Pseudomonadota > Gammaproteobacteria > Burkholderiales > JAEUOS01 > JAEUOS01. The sequence continues at coordinate 264 of JAYVWK010000274.1, read as the reverse complement.
CGCCCTCGGCAGCATCGCGCAATTCCGGTTCGACGCGAAGGGACGGAAAGGTGGCGGTTTTCATGGAAGCGGCCCTCTGCGTTGCAGTTGCGATGCATTCTAGCGCGTCATGTGCCACAACGTGCGCCACCAAGCCTGCCTGTATGAGCCGGCGGTAATCGCCAGCTTCGGGCTCGAGTACCACTGCATCGGCAGGGCGGCGAACACTCGGCTGTAACAACGATGCGCAGGGGTCAGGGCGTTCGGTCGGGCGCCTGCCGCACC
>JAYVWK010000273.1:0-8798 GCA_043786185.1 Burkholderiales bacterium | reverse complement strand
TCGGCTGGAAAGGCGTCTGGGGCAGCGGCAGCGCACTGGCCGATTTCCTGATTCCGATCCCGGTGGCCGGCGGGGTGCTGCAGGTGCCGACCTTTCTGGTGCGTGGCCTGATTGTTTTCCTCATGCCGTCCACCAGCGACGAGACTGCGGCGCGCATGCGCGCGCTCCAGGCACGCCGGTCCCGACGGTCGGGCGACACCGCTTGCCGGTAAAGTACGGCCCACACCCACCAAAGCTTGCGCATTGCCGTCATGAACCCGAACACTTTCCCCGCCAACATTTCATCCAGCCGACTCGATCAGGAACCCTGGTACCTGCCGCTGGCCGATGAAGTCCAGGTATTCGAAGCCGCCTACCGGGCGCGCCTGCCGGTGCTGCTCAAGGGCCCGACCGGCTGCGGCAAGACGCGTTTCGTCGAGCACATGGCGTGGCGCCTGTTCCGTGATGTCGAGAGCCCGCGCCGTGAGGTCGAAACGCCGCTGATCACGGTGGCCTGTCACGAAGACCTGACCGCCACCGACTTAGTCGGCCGCTACCTGCTGTCGGGCGACGCCACGGTGTGGCTGGATGGCCCGCTCACGCGCGCTGTGCGCAGCGGCGCGATCTGCTATCTCGACGAAGTGGTGGAAGCGCGCAAGGACACCACGGTGGTCATCCATTCGCTCACCGATCATCGGCGCGTGCTGCCGATCGAAAAAACCGGCGAGCTGCTCGACGCCCATGCCGATTTCCTGCTGGTGATCTCATATAACCCCGGCTACCAGAGCGTGCAGAAAGACTTGAAGCCCTCGACCCGCCAGCGCTTCGTGAGCCTGGAGTTCGACTATCCGGCAGTTGAAGTCGAGGCGACCATCATCGCGCATGAGAGCGGCATCGATGCCGATCTCGCGCAACAGCTGGCGTTGATCGGCGGGAAAGTGCGCAACCTGCGCGAGCACGGCTTCGAAGAGGGCGTGAGCACCCGCTTGCTGGTGTATGCGGCACAACTGGCCGCCGCCGGCATCGCGCCGCGGCGCGCCTGCGATGTGGCCATCGCACGTGCCGTGACCGATGATGCCGAGGTGCAGCAGGCCATTGCCAACATCGTCGACGTCTTGCTGCCGTAGCCGTGGTGCCACCACCAACTGCCAACGCCGGTGTTCGTTTCGCCGACATTCAGCGCGTGCTGGCGCTGTTCACCGAGGGCCTGACCGGGCGCCATCTGCACCTGAAGCCGATCGAGGTGCCGGCCGCAGCCGATCGCAGTGCAGGGGAGAAGCAGGGCGCGGCAGCGCCAGCCCCGGTGCCATCTCTTCGCGACACCGGCACGTCAGTGACCAACCGGATCGCCACCGACGGTGCGAACATCCACCTGCCGGCGGAAATTGCCGACTTCGCCTTGATGCGCTACAACCACGGTGCATACCGGATCGCGGTTCTGCACCAGATCGGCTATTTGCAGAACGGCACCTTCGAATTTGATCTGAAGCGGGCGCGCTTGCGCATGGACTTGCCCGCGTCCAGACCGGCGCTCGCCGTGGCATCCGGCCCATTGGCGCGCCTGATCCCGCAAAAGAAAGTGGCCGATCTCGAGAGATTCTTCACCACCGCGGCACGCCCGGCGCTATTGCGACGCCTGTTCGTCACTCTGGAAGACCTGCGCATCGATAGCGCGCTGCGGCGCGACTATCCCGGTGCGCGCGACGATCTGGACCGGGTGCTGGGCCATGCGCTGGCAGCCCGACCGCAGGTCGCGTCGCTGCGACCGCTGGCCGCACTGATGGAAAGCCTGCTGCAATATTCCCTTGGCGCGAGTCGCGCCGACCTGCTGGCACGTGACCGAAGCGGACTCCTGCCGGGCATGCTGGATGAGGCCACTTGCGTACAAGCAGCCGACGCCAGCGTCTACGACAGCGCACGCGGCGCGCTGGCCATCTGTGCCATGCTCGAATCGCTGCAGAGGCGCCCGCCGCACGCTCGCAAGCCTGATGCAGCGATGCTGGCGGACCTGCCGCCCGACCACAGCAGCGACGCGCCGCAGGAAGTCGGCGGGGAAGCGGGTGCTGGTGACGAAGCCGAAGCAGCCGACGATGATTTCGACGGGCCGGCCGTGGAGTTTCGCGGTGAACTGCGGCCAGACCTGGTGTATCGACGTATGCGCGGCGGCATGCCTGCTGGCGTCACGCAGGACGCAGCCGATGCGGATGCGCTCGACCCGCCAGTGCCGACCGACCCGGACGACAAGAGCGCCGCGCCGACCGCGGCCACGGCCGATCGCGCAAGCGCCCCGCGCGCCGCGTCGCAAGGCGAGCCGCGCAGCTTTCTCTATGATGAATGGGACTACCACGCCGAGCGCTATTTGAAGGGCTGGTGCCGCCTGTACGAACACCGGCTGCGCGGCGACGATTTCGCCTTCCTCGATGAAGCGCGCCGGCGCAATGCAATGCTGGCGTTGCAGGTGCGCCGCCAATTCAGTTTCATTCGGCCGGAATCCTGGCTGCGCGTGCATCGCACCAGCGACGGCGACGAAATCGGCCTCGACAGCCTGATCGAGGCGGTGATCGATCGCCGCACCGGACACGCGGGCGACGAGCATCTGTACATTCGGCGCGACCGCGGTCTGCGCGAGGTAGCGGCTGCCTTCTTAGTCGACATGAGTGCTTCAACCGATTTTCCGGTTCCCGACCCGGCCTCAGCCGCCGTGGCGGCCAGCACAGCGGCAGAACACGCCCCCTACGTCTGGGGCCGCTTCGGTGGGCCCATCGATGCCCCGGCCACCCTGCCGCGGCGCCGCGTGATCGATGTCGCGCGCGAGGCGCTGGCGCTGATGTGCGACGCCCTCTCCACCCTGGGCGACAGCCACGCGGTCTACGGCTTTTCCGGCGACGGCCGCGAGAATGTCGAGTTCAACCTGATCAAGGAATTCGACGAAACCTTGTCGCCGCGCACCTGGGCCGCATTGGCGGCGATGCAACCGCGCCGCTCCACCCGCATGGGCCCGGCGATCCGCCATGCCGCAGCCAAGCTCAAGCGCCAGCCGATGCGCCGCAAAGTGCTGATCATCGTCTCCGACGGTTATCCGGAAGACCGCGACTACGGCCCCGACCGGCGCGACCGCGAATACGGCATCCAGGACACCGCGCAGGCGCTCGCCGAAGCCGAGCGCGCCGGCATCGTGAGCTTTTGCATCACCATCGACCCGGCCGGCCACGACTACCTGCGCCGCATGTGCGCGGAAAATCGCTATCTGGTGATCGATGACGTGACCGCACTGCCGGCGGAATTGACCAAGGTGTATCGGGCCTTGACGCGCGATGGGGATGGGCGCCGCGCCGCATCCAAACGCGCCGCACCTTCGGCGGCGGGCGCTACGTGAGGCACGCCGCACGTAGCCCGCACTCTTGCTATTCTCGCGTGCTCGTGGCCGATTGCGCAGCGCGCAACCGCTTCACAACAACACGTTCGGGAACCCGCATGACCAACCACTCCGTCAGGCAATTTTTACTGTGCGGGCTCATGGCTTTGCTGCCCGCAATCGGTACGCAAGCGGCTGACTTTCCAGTTCGCCCGATCACCATCGTCGTGCCCTATGCGGCCGGCGGCGGCGGTGACGTGTTGGCCCGCCTGTTTGCCGAGAAGCTCAAGTCCCGGCTCGGCCAGCCGGTGCTGGTGGACAACAAGTCGGGGGCCGGCACCTTGATCGGCTCGGAATTCGTCGCCCGTGCGCCAGCCGATGGCTACACCCTGCTGCTCACCACCAATACTCTTCTGATCGCCCCAATTCTCAATGCGGCGGCGGCGAAGTTCGACCCGCAGAAGGATTTCGCGCCGGTTCTGCCGTTAGCCAGCATCGCCATCATCATGGTGGCCCATCCCCGCGTGCCCGCGCGCGACGCGGCCGAACTGATCGCTTATCGAAACGAAACCCGACCAAGGTCAGTTACGGCTCGTCCGGTGCGGGCGGCATCACCCATCTGGCAGGCGAGTTGTTCAAGGCGCGCGCCGGTGTCTCGATGACCCACGTTCCGTACAAAGGCGCGGCACCGGCGCTGACCGACCTGATCGGTGGCCAGATCGATGTGTTTTTCGATGCGGTGATCACCGCCTACCCGCATGTAAGGAGCGGCAAGCTCAAGGCCTTAGGGCTGGGCAACGCCACACGCTGGGCCGGCGCGCCGGATATCCCCACCATCGCCGAATCCGGCCTGCCCGGCTTCGAGGTCAGTGGCTGGTACGGCGTGCTGGCGCCGGCGGGCACACCAGGCGCCGTGCTCGACCGCCTGAACGCGGCGTCCAACCAGGTCTTGCAAGATGGCGAGTTCGCGGCCAAGCTTGAGGTCGCCGGCTTGAGCGCGCTGGGCGGCAGCCTGGAATCCTATCGCGCCACCATTCGCAAGGATTATGCGACTTGGCAGAAGGTCATCAAGGACGGCAACATCACGCTTCAATAGCAAAAGCACAGGCAAAGGCTCGATCAAACCCGCGTGCCGCGCGTCGCATTTGACCGCATTCACTCTGCCGCAGCATCCACTGAACACCGCAAACGCCCATCGAAAGCCCGCATGCCACGCATCTTCCTGACCCACCCGCCGGCCGCACTTGAGCAGTACTACGGCCCCAAAGCACTGGCGGCGCTGCGCGCAGTGGCCGAAGTGCGCATCAACCCCTTGAGCCGCGAATTGACGATCGAGGAACTGGCCGACGCCGCACAGGATTGCGCGCTTGTCATCTCGTATCGCCAGACACCGGGCCCGGCTGAACTATTCGAACGCATGCCCGGCCTGGTGGCCCTTTCGCGCTGCGCGATCGACATTCGCAACATCGATGTCGCCGCCGCCAGCCGCGCCGGCGTGCTGGTGACCCAGGCCAGCGCCGGCTTCGTAGCCTCGGTCTCCGAATGGACCATCGGCGCGATGATCGACTTGTCGCGCAACCTGACCCGCATGACCATCGCCTATCACGCAGGCCAAGTGCCCAGCGCGCCGATGGGTCGCGAACTGCGCGGCGCTACCCTGGGCCTGATCGGCTACGGCCAGATCAGCCGTTACCTGTGCAAACTGGCCCTGCCCTTCGGCATGCGGGTGCTGGTGTGCGACCCGTATGCCAAGGTCAACGATCCGGCGCTCCATCAAGCGACCTTGGACGAACTGCTGGCCGCTGCCGACTATGTGGTGTGCCTGGCGGTGGCCAGCGAAGAAACCGAGAACCTGATGAATGATGCGGCCTTCGCCGCCATGAAACCGGGTGCGTTTTTCATCAACCCATCGCGCGGCAACCTGGTGGATGAAGCCGCGCTTGCGCGCGCGCTCGATGGCGAGCGCTTGGCCGGCTGCGCGCTCGACGTCGGCCGAGCACCCGACCAGATGCCCACCCCCGCGCTGGCGCGTCATCCGAAAGTGATCGCCACCCCGCACCTTGCGGGACTCACGCCGCCGGCGATCGAGCATCAGGCACTGGAAACCGCGGCCCAGGCCGCGGAAATCCTGGCTGGGCGGGCGCCGGTGGGAGCGATCAATGCGGCGCAGGCGACGCGACTCAAGCGCCTGGCGGGGCTCTGAAAAGCATCATTCGCAAGCAGCCGCCGGGTTCAGCGCCCGCTCTGGGTAAAACGTTCGAGATGCGGCCCAAACCCCGGCGTCGCATTCTGCGCAGCGGCGTACTTTTCCAGGAGCCGCGCCACCTTCGGCGCCGGAAACCCCAGTTGCACGAAAGCGACGCCGCGATCGAATGCCTCGGCGTAATGCTCGATCAGGCCGTCCTTGAGTAGCAGCCGGCAGATGCCCTCGAAGGCGATCGGCTTGCCGACCGATTCCGCCACCTTGGAGCGATAGCTGAAGCGGTAGCGCGCATAGCCAATGCGGCCGTCGGACAGCGGCTCGTGAAACTCCCATCGATAGTTCTCGCCGCCTTCGTGGAAGCGGTTCAGCATGGCCGCAATCGCCGGCCGGCCGCTGTGGGCGCCGAAAAAATAGTCGTCGTAGGTGCCGTCCATCGCGAACAGCGCGGCGAACGCCGCGCCCGCGTTGGCTTCCGCGTGAGCGGCGAAGGTTTCGAGCAGGTCGGTGAATGCGATCATGACGATCTCCGGTGCGGCGTCCGTCCGACCGGTTGCCGGTGACGCGCAGCGATCAAGACTACACTTTACCGGTAGCCATGCCCACCACCACCGACGCGCCCGAAACCGACCTGACCCGCAAGGATCTGCTGCCCTCGTTGCGCTCGCTCGCGTGGGTGCTGCTGCTGTTCGCCATCGCAATCGCGCTCTCGCGCATCTATGCCGCACCGATCGGCGCAGCGCTTGCCGACCATGCCACGTTGGGCGTCGCGATTTTCTTCGGCACCACCGCGCTTGCGGTGGTGCTGCCGCTATTCAGCAATCTGCCGCTGGTACCCATCGCGGTATTGCTGTGGGGGCCGTGGTGGACCGCGCTCATCATCATGCTGGGCTGGGTTGCCGGTGCCGCACTTTCGTTTGGGCTGGCGCGGCGCGCCAGCCCGCTCATGCTGCGGGTGTTTCCCAAGGTGACGCGCTATGCGCGCATCGACCGCCTGATCCATCCGCGCCACCATGTGCTGTCGCTGGCGTTTCTGCGCATGACATTTCCGGTGGATATCCTGTCCTATGTACTGGGCTTGTTCAGCCGCAAGACCACGGCGCTCGAAAACGCCGTGTCAACCGCCTTGGGCGGCGCCCCGTTCGCACTTTTGTTCGCGTTTTTCCCGGCATTGCCGGTGACCTTGCAGGCGCTGATCTTCAGCGCTTGTGCAATGGTGTTCGGTGGCTACGTGCTGTGGGTGATGCGGGCCCATCCACATCCGCCGCACGAAGCCGCGCATTGAAACCCCGCTAGAAAAACTCCCGTGCCAGCAACTCGTAGGAGCGGTGCCTGGCCGCCGGGTCGAAAGTCCAGGTGTTGACCACCAGTTCGTCCAGTAGAAGACTGGTGGCCAGCTCAGACAGGCGTGCCGCGACTTGCGCGCCGGTGCCGACAAAAGCCTTCCTGCGCATGCCCTCGATGATCGCACGCTCCTGCTCGCTGTAACGCAGGGTGGCGGCCTCGTCGGGTGAGATCACCGGGTCGCGCCGGCCTTGTTGAAAGCCGACACGCCAGTGTTCACGCGTTTTCAGCAGATGCATGGCTTCTGCCTCGGACTCGGCAGCCAGCGCCCATACGCAAATGGTTGGCTGCGGCTTGGGGTAGCGCTCACTGGGCCGGTAGTTGCGCCGATAAAGCTCCATCGCCTGCTCGACGCCGCGCCCATCGCTGAAGAAATAGGCGAACGCGTATGGCAGGCCGAAATGCGCGGCCAGTTGCGCACCGTAATCCGAGCTGCCGAGGATCCACAGTTGCGGGCTGGTGGGCCCTTGGGGATAGGCCTTGATCGCGGCGAAGGGATGTCCCTCTTGCAATGGGAGGCCCGAGACCCAGGCCTGCAGGTCGAGTACCTGCTGCGGAAACTCGTCGGCCGCGTTCGAATAGGGATTGAGCGCCATCGAAGTCAGGCGGTCGCTGCCCGGCGCGCGCCCCACGCCCAGATCAATGCGCCCGGGCGCGATCGCTTCGAGAATGCGGAACTGCTCGGCCACCTTGAGCGCCGAATAGTGCGGCAGCATGACGCCGGCGCTGCCGACACGAATCTGCGTTGTGGTGGCCGCGATCGCGGCCATCAACACCTCGGGTGCGGACCCCACAATACTGTCGCTGGCATGGTGCTCGGAGACCCAGTAGCGGTGGTAGCCGAGGCCGTCGCAATGCTGCGCCAGGGCAATCGATTCGCGAATCGCGACATCCTGGGTGGCGCCCTTGGCGGAGGTGGATTGATCGAGGACGGAGAGCTTCATTTGGCTGGGCCATCAAGACGTGGGAGGCAGACTGAGCGCGGCCGGATGGCGCGGGCGGCGATGGTGCAAGCCCGATTATCGCCGCCCGGCGAATTGGCCTTCATGGCCATATGCGCCGCCAGCGGGTGCGTATCAGCCCGCAACGACGCGCGCAAACACTGCGCGCCTTGCCGGGCTCGACGCTAGGCCTTGGCCGGCGGATCGAAGTGAAACACCTTCTTGAACGCTTCCAGCACAGCCAGACCGTGCCCGTCACTCACCTCGCGCGCCACCGAATCCGGCATCGATACGTCGTCACGCCCCTCGGAAATGCCGGTGATCACCGTCAGCTGCACCGCATCGGTGGTGCCGACATTGCGAAACCCGCGATAGACGTTGGGCGGGCAGGAAAACACATCCCATTTGTCGAGCGTGATGGTGTGTTCTACGGGATCGCCGATGCGGTATTCGATGCGCCCTTCGAGCACCATGAAAGTCTCGTAGGTGTCGTTGTGCGAATGCAGGCAAGGGCCCTGCCCGGGCGGCATGGTCGAGATGAACATGGTGGTGCGGGCGGCACCGACGATCGGTGCATAGCTGCCGAACGGATTCTTGGTGTCATCCAAGATCACCGGCGTGATCTTGCGCGCGAAGATGATGTCGACGGCTTCCTGCGAAATACCCGCCAGCTCAGTGGTGCGGGTGGTCATTTCACGCAACTGGCCGAAACGGCTGACGCGACTGTCGAGTTCCTGGCGGGTCGGGGTGTGGATTTTTGGCACGGCGATCTCCTGACAGTTGATGGGTAGAACAGCGAACGCGCGCGCATCCGGGCCCATTGCGGACAGCAGTGTGCGGGCTGGCTACAACATATAGGTTTGAGGCGTGTCGCTCAATTGCCTTGCCTGGGAGCCGCGGGCGACAGCACCGTCAATCATGCGTTAAGGCGAAACCTTCGGGCGACCCAGCTTCCCGGCGCAATAGCAGCGCCGGCGGC
>JAYVWK010000272.1:0-2500 GCA_043786185.1 Burkholderiales bacterium | reverse complement strand
GCGGTGACCGGCATTTCGAGTCGCGCCGCCAGATCAAGCACGGCGCGCACCACGGTCTTGCCGCGCTTCGTGTCGATACTCTGGGTGAAGCTATGGTCGATTTTCAGCTCATGTACCGGTAGCCGCGACAGCTGTGCCAGCGATGAGTAGCCGGTACCGAAATCGTCGATCGCGAATTCGACACCATAGTCCGCCAGAAGCCCGACCACGCGTTCGGCGGTGTCGACGTCTTCCATCAGCATGCCCTCGGTGACTTCGAAGCGATAACGCTGTGGCGCCATGCCGGCCTCGCGCAACAGGACTCCCAGCTCCTTGAACAGCTTGAGGTCGCGAAAATCCAGCGCCGACAGGTTGATGTTGACGCGAAAATCCGCTTCGAGTGCTTCTTGCGCTCCGGCCAGATCGCGGGTGACCTGACCCAGCACCGCGCGGCTGATCGCGCGTGTCAGGCCGGCTTCCTCGGCGATGCCGAGGAAGCTGGCCGGCGCGAGCAGGCCGCGCTGCGGATGCAGCCAGCGGATCAGGGCTTCGGCGCCCGCCAGCTTCGACTGGTCCAGGCGCATGATCGGCTGGTAATGGACACGCAGTTCGCCGTGCTCGATGGCGTGCCGCAACTCATGCTCGGTCAGGATCTCGCCCAGGGAATCGTGGTCGGCGCCGCGGCGCCGCTTAGGCGGCGCGCCGCGAGCCAGTCGTTTGGCGCGATGGCGCTGTGTATCGGCCTCGCGCAGCAGTGTTTCGACGACGCCGCCATCGCTTGGAAACGCCGCGCTGCCCAGGCAAGCGGTGAGACTGAATTCATAGCCGTCGATCGACAGCGGCGCGGCGATGGCGGTGCAGATATTGTTCTGCGCGTCGGCCAGTTCCTGCGCGTTGCCGCGAAGCATGACCGCGAATTCGTCGCCGGAAAGGCGTGCCAGCGCGCAATCGGCCGCGAGGCTTGCCTGTACCCGCTTGGCCATGGTGCGCAGGACCAGATCGCCGGCGGCGTGGCCCAGCGCGTCGTTGATCAGCCGAAAACGGTTGAGGTCGAACACGCACACCGTGAAACTTGCCTGCGGTGCGTTGGCGATCTGTGCGCCGATATGTTCGATCAGTGCGTAGCGGCTCATCAAACCGGTCAGGCTGTCGCGTTCAGCGACCTCGCGCAGGCGGGCGATCCAGGATTCGCGCCGCACGCGTTGTGCCAGCAGCGCGCCGATCAGCTCGCTCAATCCCGGCAGTTGCGCGTCGAAACGACGCGGGTTGCGGCTCAGAAACTGCAGCACGCCGGCGCATTGCGTGCCGCCTGGCAGTATCGGAAAGGTATAGGCCGCGCGGATGCCCGCACTGGCAGCGGCCGCGCGTTCGGCGAAGCGTGCGTCTTGCCCGACATTCTCCGCCCAGGTAGCTTGACCACTGGCGAGCACCGCGCCGACCATGCCTTCGCCGGCGCCGACCTCACGGCCGCGCATCATGCCCGCCACGCAGTCCAGTGCCGGGTCGGGACGCGACCAAGCGGCCAGGCAGCGCATGCGCTCGCCGCCGGCGCTTACCAGCCAGCAGGACCCGATGTCCCAGCCCAGGCCGACGCAGACGCTTTGCAACACCCATTCGTAGGCCGCCTGCGAATCGACATCCTGCAGCAGCGCTTCGCTCACCTTGAGCGCGATATCGCGGCGCATCGCGTCGCGTCGCGCTTCTGTGGTGTCGATGATCAGGCCATACAGGTCCAGCGCATTGCCGTCCTGGGTGTTGCGCACCACGATGCGCAGCCAGCGCGTCCCCGCGGCCGGGGTTTCGACAGCGATCTCCTCATCGACCTGCGTACCGCTGTCGGCCAGTCGGCGAACCGCGTCGCCGATGCGATCGCAATCGGCGTTGCTGGCGCAGGCCAGGGCTTGGTCGAGGTGGGCCGTTGTCAGCTCAACGCCCAGAAGCGCACGCGCGGAGCGCGAAAGCAGGAAACGATCCTGATGGTCGATCTTGAAATGGCCGAACGAGGCGATCGACTCCGATGACGAGAGTTGCTGTTCGAGCAAGCGCAGACTCTTGCTGGTTTGCGCCAGCATGACTTCAAGGCGATGCGAACGCGCCAGCAGCTCGGAGGTTTCCGTGCCGTGTTCGGAAGTGATCGGCGGAAAGTCGGTTTGGCTCATCGGGTTTGGGTCAGGCTGCGCCTCGCCTTTCCAGGCACGCATGGCGCAGGCAGGTGGCGATACGATTGAAGTCGGTAGGGCCGATACTTGTAGCACATGACTATTGCAGCAATTATCGAGAAATATGTCTGAAAGCTGCCTGTTATGTGACTTTGTTCACATTTAGCAGAAGAATCACGGCCAACTAGCGCGTCGCAACGGTCTTTGATGGGCCGAACCATGCGACCGCGATGGTTCGAGCGCTTGCGAAAAAAGCCAGTGGCGCTGCTTTGGATGGCAGCGTCCACCTCCGCGCCGCGGCTGTTCAAGGTGTATGTGTTGCGGCGTCGGTCAACGCTTCCTCTCAAGCGCCACGCGTGCCA
>JAYVWK010000271.1:0-4909 GCA_043786185.1 Burkholderiales bacterium | reverse complement strand
AGTGGCAATTTTTTCTTCAACACGCTGGGCAATCTGGCGATCAATCCGCGCGCCGGGCTCTTGTTCGCCGACTTCGCCAGCGGCGACTTGCTGCATGTGGCGGCCACGGCCGAGATTGTCTGGGACGGTCCGCAGGTCGAGGCTTTCGTGGGCGCGCAGCGTCTGGTGAAGTTTCGCGTACACGATGTGCTGCGGCAAAAGCGCGCGATGCCGCTTGCCTGGAGTGCGGTGCAGCTCTCGCCAATTTTGGCGGCCACCGGTAGTTGGTGACACGCATTCGCCGACTGCGGCGCGCACACCAACTACCACGTCACTGATTGATGACCAGTTGCGCTCCGGTCAAGCCGAGATGAAAATCGGTTGACCAACATACACACAGCTTGTGGGCGGCCATTTGATGCAGGCCCACTGCGTCGGCAAGGGTCAAATCCTGATCCTTGAATTTGCGCATTATGTTCGTACCGCTGTTGATTTCAGGCTGGCCGATTGGAAACACCATAAGTGGCGTCATCACCTCGATCATCGCCATGAAATGCATGGCGCGGTGGCGGTCGTAGCGCTTCAGGAACCAGGCGTGGCCCTCTGCGATGACCAGACCGGTGGTCATCAGTTTCGGCGGCGCGGCGAACAGTTGACGAAACAGCGCGTGGTAAGTGTCGGAGCGATCGAGGAGCGCGATCAAGGCGGACGTGTCGACGTAGGCCTCAGCCTTTCTGGCCATAGATCACGTCGTCGATGTTTTTGCTGGAATCGGGGTCGCCGGATTCGACCATGCCGGCGTAGCGCATCCACGGCTTGGACTCGTCAGCGGGAATCACACCGCGCAAGGAACGCCGCAGCAGTTCCGCCAGCGATACGCCAAGGCGCTTGGCTTCCGCTTTGGCGGCTTCGTACTCCCATTCCTCCAGGCTGACCTGGGTTCGAATCATGATAACACCTCCTACTTTTATGTTATCACATGCAACTGGGGCGCATCAGGCCGGTGTGCCCGTCTATCGCCGCACGCCCGGCGTTTCCACTGCCAAGCCTTCGCCGCGCCACGCCAGGAACAAGGAAAGATCCAGCAGGTCCGGCGAGTTGTAGGCCGGCAATTCGGCGCGCACACCGGAATTGCAGGCGCGCAGACGCCGCTGCAGGGAGCCCAGTGCCTGCCATTCGAGGCGATAAATCGGGTAGGCATTCGAGTGGCCCTGGCTGATGGTCTCGGCCAGCAGGCGGCGCCCGGCGTTTTGTTCGTGGCAGTGCAGGCAGGCCAGGTTCATCTGCCCGATGCGCCGTTGATAGAGCATGCGCCCGCGCTCGAAATGCGGCGCGGCGCCACCCTCGATTGCCACCTTGACCGGCATGCCGCGCGATTGGCTGGCGACAAACGCGGAGAGGCCCAAGAGCTCGTCGGACTCGAACGCCAGCGCGGGCGCGCCCTGGCGCACGCTGCGGCACTGGTTGATGCGGCCTTCGAGATCGAGCAGCCGTTTCGTGCCCGTATCGAAAGCCGGGTAGCGCGCGGCAACCCCTTTCATGCTGTCGCGGGCATCGCGATGGCAGTCGGCGCAGGCCTTTTCGGCCGTGCCGGCGCGGGCGCTCCACAGCTTGGCGCCTCGTTCAACCCACAAGGTGCCAGGGTTGGCAAAGGTATCGGCCTGCATGGCGCGCAGGTCAGCGCCCATGTAGCTGCTGCCGGAACGCAGGTCCTTCTGCGGCAACGCGCGTTCCTGTGCCGGAGCGGCAGCGCAATACAGGGCCGAAAACGCGAGTGCGATGCTTCGCAAAAGCATGCGCACAGCCGGCCCTTCAGCCGCTTACCGTGATGCTCGCGCGCTCGCTGTTGCGCTCGCCTGAATCATCCTGCCATTCAAACTGCAGTTCGCCGGATTCGCGCGCGGTGACAAAAAACGTGAACAGCGGATTGGCGGCGATGCCGGAGCTGGGTTCGGCACGAAACACCTCGACGCCGTTGTAGCGGCAGGTAAACAGGCGGATCACATTGCGCGCGATCGGCTTGCCGTGGTCGGTCAGGCGATAGCCGGTCTCCATTGCATGGCGGATCAATATCTTGACCTCGAAGGTTTCGCCACGCCGCACTTGCGACGGTACCTGGATACGCGCTTCGGCCATTTCAGCTACCGTCGATGCAGGCCGACACGGTGACGATGATGTCGGCGCTGGCCGCGTGCAGACGGCCAGCGGCCATGGTGGCCACCGCGACCACCCGCTGCGTGCCGGCTAAGCGCACCCGCGACTCGACCTCGACCTTCGCCACCGGCTGCGAAAAATGAAACACCGCCATCTGCGGTACCGGGTTTTTCTCGGAAAACAGATGGATGCTTTTGACTTCGCCGCCGGCGGCAAACGGGCCCGGTAGCGCGATCCTGACCGGCACCAAGTTCGGCTGCGGCGTGGCGCAATGCGGCGCCTGCACCGTGCATATCGACGGCAACCCGGTGCGTTCATGCGTGATGCCGGTCGGGGCGGTCAAGGCGACGCAAAAGATCGTCACCATCGAGGGCCTGTCGAAGAATTCCACCCATGCCATCCAGAAAGCCTGGATCGCGATGGATGTGCCGCAATGCGGCTATTGCCAGTCGGGCATGATCATGGCCGCGGCGGCGCTGCTCCAGAAAAAACCGAAACCGACCGACGCCGACATCGATTCAGCGATGACCAACATCTGCCGCCGCGGCACCTACCAGCAGGTACGCAACGCCATCCACATGGCTGCCGGCAACGTCGGCCGCAAAGCCTGAGCGCGCAAGGAGAGACCCACATGAACTTCGAATTCAATGAATCGCGTCGCAAATTCGTCATCACCACCGCTGCCGTCACCGGTGGCATGTCGTTCGGCTTCGCCTTGCCTTCCGGCGATGTTTTCGCGCAGGTGCAAAAAGGCGCCGACCTGACCCAGCCCGAAGTCAACGCCTGGGTGGTGATCAAGCCTGACGACACCGTGGTGATCCGCATCGCCCGCTCGGAAATGGGCCAGGGCACGCTCACCGGCCTGGCGCAAATGGTGGCCGAGGAACTCGAGTGCGACTGGAGCAAGGTCACAACCGAGCGGCCCACGCCGGGCCAGAACCTGGCGCGCAAGCGCATCTGGCGCGACATGTCGACCGGCGGTTCGCGCGGCATCCGCGGCTCGCACGAATATGTGCGCCAGGGCGGTGCGGCAGCGCGCCAGATGCTGATCGCCGCCGCCGCGCAGGAATGGAATGTGCCCGCGGCGGAATGCACGGCCGCCAACAGCGTGATCACCCACGCCGGTTCAGGCCGCAAGACCACCTACGGCAAGGTTGCCGCCGTGGCTGCCAAGATGGAGCCGCCAAAAGACATCAAGCTCAAGGATCCAAAAGACTGGAAACTCATCGGCAAGGGCGTGGCGCGGCTGGATACCAAGGAGAAGGTCAACGGTTCGCGCATCTATGGCACCGACCTCAATTTGCCCGGCATGTTGAGCGCGTCGATCAAGGCCTGCCCGGTGTTTAACGGCAAGCTTACGAGCTTCGACGAGGCAAAGATCAGCGGCATGCCCGGCGTCAAGCATGTGCTCAAGGTGGGTGACAACGCGGTGGTGGTGGTGGCCGATACCTGGTGGCGTGCCAACAAGGCGCTGAACGCCCTGCCGATCATCTGGGACAACGGCCCCAACGCCAACGTCAACAGCGCCATGATCGCCTAGCGCAACAAGGCCGGGCTGGATGCCACCGAAGCCTTCATCGGCAACAAGGTGGGCGACGCCAGTGCCGCGATCGCCGCCGCGCCGAAAAAGATCGAGGCGGTATACAGCTATCCGTTCCAGAACCACGCGACGATGGAGCCGATGAATGCCACTGCGCTATGGACCGCCGACAAATGCGAAGTCTGGTGCCCCACGCAGAACGGCGACGCCGCGCTGTCGGCGGCCTCGACCGCCGCCGGCCTGCCGCTGGACAAATGTGATGTCTACAAGATCAACCTTGGCGGTGGTTTCGGCCGTCGTGGCGCCTCCGACTACATCCGCCAGGTGGTCGGCATCGCCAAGCAACTGCCGGGCACGCCGGTCAAACTGATCTGGAGCCGCGAGGAAGATATGCTGCAAGGCGCCTACCATCCGGTGACGCAGTGCAAGCTTGTCGCCGGCATCGATGCGCAAGGCAATGTGACCGGGCTCAACATGCGCATTGCCGGGCAGTCGATCCTGGCATCGGTGATTCCGACGCTATTGGTCAACGGTGCCGACCTGCCGACCTTTCAGGGCCTCTTGCCGGTCGGGCACGAACGCTTCGGTGACCACGCCATCAGCTACGCGTTCGACAACCTGACCATCGACCACGCCATGCGCAATACCCATGTGCCACCGGGCTTCTGGCGCGGCGTGAACGCCAACCAGAACGCGATCTACATGGAGTGCTTCGTCGACGAGATCGCGCACGCCAGTAACCAAGATGCGCTGTCGCTGCGGCAGAAGCTGATGGTCAAGAACCCCAAGGGCTGGGCGGTGCTGAAGGCTGCTGCCGACCAGGGCGGCTGGGGCAAGCCGACGCCCAAGGGCACCGGGCGCGGCTTGGCGGCGTATTACTGCTTCGGCGCCTACATCGCCGCCTTTGCAGAGGTATCGGTATCGGCCAGCGGCAAGCTCACGGTCAAGCGCATCGTGGCGGCCACCGATTCCGGCCATGCGGTCATCCCCAAGCAGATCGCACACCAGGTCGAAGGCTCGTTCGTCTACGGCCTGGGGGCATTGCTGCACCAGGAATGCACGGTCAAGGACGGCCGCATCGAGCAGGACAACTTCACCACCTAGCAACCTTTACGCATCTCGGAAATGCCCAAGGTCGAAACCATCGTCATGCCTTCGGGCGGATTCTGGGGCGGGGTGGGCGAGCCGACCATCGCGGTGGCGGCACCGGCGGTGTTGAACGCGATTTTCAACGCG
>JAYVWK010000270.1:0-3274 GCA_043786185.1 Burkholderiales bacterium | reverse complement strand
TCACTGAATTGCTGGGCATCGACTTGCCCATCATTCAGGCGGGCATGAGCTGGGCGTCGTCGAATGCGGCGCTGCCGCTGGCAGTGTCGGCGGCCGGTGGCCTGGGCGTGATCGCCGCCGGACCGATGCATCCGGATGCGCTGCGCGCGGCGATCTGCGATGTGCGCGCCGGCACCGATCGTCCGTTCGCGGTCAACGTGCCTTTGTACAACCGCAATGCGCCGGCCTACCTGGATGTCATCGAGGAGGAGCGGGTGCCGATCATCATCGCCTCCCAGGGCGGACCGCGTGCACACCTGGCGCGCTTTCATGCGGCCGGCGTCAAGTGGCTGCATGTGGTGGCTTCTCCCGAACATGCGCGGAAGGCCGAAGAAGCGGGGGTCGATGCCCTGGTGGTGGTGGGCGCCGAGGCCGGCGGCCACCCGCCGCAGGATGAAGTGGGTACGCTGGTGGTGGTGCGCGCGGTGGCCCGGGTGGCGCGGCTGCCGCTGATCGCCGGCGGCGGTGTCGCTGATGGCTACGGTATGGCGGCCTTGTTCGCGCTGGGCGCGGACGCGGTGCAATTCGGCACCCGTTTCCTGATGACGCCCGAGGCCGGCGTCCATGCGAACTACAAGGCGGCGGTGCTGGCGGCGGGCCTGGCCGATACCACGCTGGTGGGGCGCGCCGGACTGCCGATTCGCATGCTCAGAAATTCGTTCGCGGCACAGTACGACGCCGGGTACCTGGCCGGCAAGCATGCCGACGAACTCAACGCGCTATTTGCCACCCGCAGCTTGAAGGACGCTGCGCTAGACGGTGATGTCGAATGGGGCAAGACAGAAGCCGGGCAGAGTGCCGGGCTGATCGACGACATCCTGCCGGCGGCGCAGGTAGTAGCGCGCCTGATGGTGGAATGCGACGCTGCGCTGACGGCAATGAGCCAAAAGTTGCGATGACCAAAGGGCCGCCATGAAGCCGCTTGCAGGCATCACCATCCTCGACCTTTCGCGCGTGCTGGCCTGCCCGTTCGCCAGCATGATCTTAGCCGAACTGGGGGCCGCAGTAATCAAGGTCGAGCAACCCGGCGAAGGGGATGAGACGCGCTCGTTCGAGCCCTTTGTAGAGACCGCCGGCGGCAGCGAAAGCGCTTATTACATGGCGTTCAATCGCAGCAAGCGGTCGATCACGGTCAACCTGCGCACAGCGGAGGGCCAGGCCCTGATTCGCGAACTGGCAGCCAAGGCCGATGTATTCGTTGAGAACTTTCCGGTGGGCACCTTCAAGCGCTATGGCCTTGACTACGCGTCGGTCAAGGCGATCAACCAGCGCATCGTTTATGTGTCGTGCACCGGCTTCGGTCAGACCGGGCCGTATGCCAGCCGCAAGGGCTACGACACCGTGTTCCAGGCGATGGCGGGCCTGATGAGCCTGACCGGCGAACGCGGTGGCGGGCCGGTCAAGCCGGGCCTGCCGGTGGCCGACCTGAGCTCCGGCCTGTGGGTGGCGATCGGCATACTTTCCGCTCTACAGGGCAGGCACGTGAGCGGCGTTGGCTGCCACGTTGATTTCTCGATGCTCGATGGTCAGGTAGGCCTGTTATCGCTGGCTGCCGCGCGTTACTTTGCGCTGGGTGAAGTGCCGCCGCGTCTGGGTACCGAGCATCCGGGCCGCGTGCCCTCGGCCACCTTCAAGTGCGCCGATGGCAAGTGGCTGCACATCACCTGCAGCGATCAGCACTGGCCCCCGCTGCTGAAGGTGTTGCGACTCGAAGCGTGGGGTGGCGAGCCTGCCTTGCAGGACAATTCGGTGCGGGTGGCGCGCCGCGACGAGGTGATGGCCAGGCTGACCGAGGCGATCGGTTCGTGGAAACGTGACGATCTGGGCCATGCTTTGGATGAGGTGGGCGTACCGGCCGGGCCGGTCAACCATGTCGACGAAGTGTTCGCCGACCCGCACGTGATCGCGCGTGGCATGCGCGCGCAGTTCGAGCACCCGGTTATCGGCCGCTTTGACTGCGTGCCGCTGCCCTTCAAGTTCGACGGTCTCGACAATCCCGAAACTGCGCGCCCGCCCCTACTGGGCGAACACACCGGAGACATCCTGATGCACATGCTGAGCAAGAGCGCGGCCGAGATCGAAGCCCTGCGTGCGGCCAAGGCGATTTGAGATGACAACCATCCTGCTGGACAACAGCGACGGCGTGGCGACACTGACACTCAATCGCCCCGAAGCACGCAACGCACTCAACAGCGCCATGTGCGGCGATTTGCTGGGCGCACTGATGGCGTTGGCCGAAGACGCGACGGTACGCGTGGTGATGATTCGCGCCAACGGCCCGGTGTTTTCCGCCGGCGCCGATTTGAAGGAGCGCCAGGGCATGGATGACGATGCGGTGCGCGCGCGCCGCCTCAAGGCGTTCGCCGCCTATCACGCGATCGAATCCATGCCGATGCCGGTTATCGCCGTGCTCGAAGGCCCGGCGGTCGGTTCGGGCTGCGAGATCGCCGCCGCCTGCGACTTCATCGTTGCCACCGAGGCCGCAAGCTTTCGCACCCCCGAGGCCCTGTGGGGCACCGTCGGTGCCACCCAGCGCCTGCCGCGCATTCTCGGCAAGCGCCTGTCCAAGGACATGATGTTCACCGGCCGCACCCTGTCAGCGGTGGAAGCGGTCGCAGCCGGACTGGTGTCGCGCCTGGTCACACCTGGGGAACTGGAGGCTACCCTACAGCAGATCACAGCGACAATCGCCAAGGCACCGTCGGCGGCGCTGCGCCTGGCCAAGGCCTGCGTCGATCGCGGGCTGGAACTCGACCCCAAAGGGGCGCTGGCGACCGAACTGCTGGCGATCGAGGAGAACCTGGCGCGCAACAACTGGCGCGCCGGCATTGGCGGCTTTGGCAAGGCAGCTTCATGAGCGCGGTCTGGCAGCCGCGCGTGCTGCGCGAAGTTCTCGCCGCCCAAACCGCGGCGCGCGGCGCGCATGACGCCCTGGTGACCGAGAGTGCGCGCCTGTCGTGGACCGAACTGCATGCGAAGTCGCTCGAAGCGGCGCGCGCACTGCATGCGCTGGGTGTCAGGCCCGGTGATCACATCGGCATCCTGATGGGCAACAACGTGGCCTGGGTCACGCTGTTTTTCGGCGCGGCGATGATCGGTGCGGTAACCGTGCCGGTCAACACGCGCTTCAAGGCGTCCGAACTGGCGTTTTGTTTGCGGCAGGCTGATGTCAGCGTGCTGTTCATGGCAGAGCGCTTCCTGAACATTGATTTCATGGCGTTCCTGCGTGAAGTCG
>JAYVWK010000269.1:0-6804 GCA_043786185.1 Burkholderiales bacterium | reverse complement strand
TGGAACGAATTGCCCTATATCTGGGGCCCCGAGTGGTCGCCGGAGTTTTGGGGCAAACAGATGAACGGCAACTTCGAAGCGCCATGACCGGATTGATGTAGGGCTGCCAGTCCCGGCTACGCTCCGCGCTTGCTGGTCGGCACACCGGTCGAGCACGCGTCTGGCGGACTGACGGCCATATTCCGGGCTTGCGTGGTGCCCTCGCGGGCGGCGGCCCACCAGCGTCGAGTAATCATCAGTCACACGCCGACGCGTAGCTTCATCGCAGGCCTCCGGGCCGATCTAGCGTGTTTTGCGTGAGCTGATGCGCGTGCCGGCACGAACGCGCTGCCGGCTGCCGCTGTATGCTCAATCGAGCTTGGTACCCGAAGCCGCCACCGCCGCCGCCCAGCGCGGCATCTCGGCCTTGAGCAGCGCCTGAAAATCGGCAGGTCCAAGAAACGCCGGATCCGCACCCTGCTGCACCATGCGATCGCGAATCGCCGGGTCTGCCAGTACCTGCCTGAAAGCGTCCGCCAGCCGCTCCACCACGTCTTTAGGCGTGGCGACAGGCGCCAGGATGCCGTAGAACCCCACCACCTCGAAGTTGCGCACGCCAGCCTCGGCCATGGTCGGCGTATCCGGCAGCGCGGCATTGCGTTCGCGACTGGTCACCGCCAGGGCGCGCACCTTGCCCTGCTTGGCATATTGTGCGGCCTGCGGCACTGACTCGGCCATGAACTGCACTTGGCCCGCGATCAAATCGATGAACGCCGGCGCGCTGCCCTTGTAAGGCACATGGGTCATCGAAATGCCGGTCGATTGCTTGAGCATTTCCGGCACCAGATGCGAGATGCCGCCATTGCCGGCCGAACCGAAATTGACTCGGCCCGGATTGGCCTTGGCGTAGGCGATGAATTCCTGCAGGGTCTTGGCCGGCACCTGAGGGTTGATCACCAGCAGCAGTGGCTGCTGCGCGGTGCGCGCCACGGCCGCGAAGTCGCGCAAGGTGTTGTAGGGCAGCCTGGTATAGACCGCCGGGTTGATCACCATTGTGCCGGTGTTGGCCAGCAGCAGGGTGTAGCCATCGGGTGCCGCCTTCGCCACCGAATCGGCACCCACCGCGCCGCCGGCGCCGCTCTTGTAGTCAATGATCACCGGCTGGCCGAGCGCTGCGGAGAGCTTGTCGGACATCAGGCGCATGTGCGAATCGAGTGGCCCGCCGGCGGGAAAGCCGATCACCACCTTGATTGGCTTTTCGGGCCAGGCTGCGTGGGTGGGCGCAATCAGTGCGACGGCGAAGAGTGAAGAGGCGATGAAGAGCGCGCGCAGGCTTGCCATGTTCGGAGCGGACCAGTGTTTGACTGAGGATCGATTCTAGTCCGCAGTTGCCAAGCGATGCCGGGGGCTTCGTCGCCGGCTTGAAAAAGGCCGGCTCCGGGGTGAAGGAAAAGCGCGTGTTCCTGACGGACGGCGGCGGATCCCAACACCATGAAATTCGAACACGTTATGTGGGAATTTCATGGTAATTGTGCTGCGCTTTCCTGATGCGATCTCACCTGCTGCCCAGGACGGAACTGCAAATTGCCGTGCGCCACGCCCTGCGCCGCTCACGCGCTGTTGTCCTCAACGGACCGCGCCAGTCGGGCAAGAGCACGATCGCGCAGGGCTTCCTGGCGCGCGACTCACCCAACGATTTTGATCTGGAGAACCCGCTGCACGAAGCGCGCCTCGCGCAGCCGGTCGATACCTTGTCGCGCCTCGAAGGCCTGATGGTGATCGACGAGGTGCAGCGTCGCCCGAACCTGTTTCCCCTGCTGCGGGTGCTGATCGACCGGTCCGATGTGCCGGGTCGGTATTTGCTGCTCGGCAGCGCTTCGCCCGCACTGCAGCGCCAGGCCGGAGAGTCGCTTCTGGGCCGGATCGAAACCATAGAAGTGAGTGGTTTCAACTTCGCTGAAATCGGTGAGCCGTCCGCCGGCTACGAATCCGACGCGGTGCAACGCCTGTGGCTGCGCGGCGGCTTCCCGCGCTCGTATCTGGCCGCGTCCGACGAAGACAGCCTGGCATGGCGCGCCGGCGCCATCGCCAGCCACGTCGAGGTCGATTTGCCGCAATTCGGCGTCAACATCGCCGCCCCGGCGATGCTGCGCGTCTGGCGCGTCTGGCGCATGCTGGCGCATGCTGGCGCATGCTGGCGCATTACCACGGGCAAATCTGGACCGCTGCCAATCCGGCGCGCTCCCTCGGGGTCTCCGAGCCAACCGTGCGGCGCTATCTCGATACGCTCACCCAAACCTTGATGGTGCGCCAGTTGCAACCCTGGCATGAAAACCTGGGCAAGCGGCAGGTCAAGTCGCCGAAGATCTTTTTTCGCGACACCGGCCTGCTGCACGCGCTGATGGGTGTGGCGACGCTGCCTGCGCTGCTCGTGCAACCGCACTGCGGGGCCAGCTGGGAAGGCTTTGCCCTGGAGCAGGTGTTGCGCCTGGCCAAGCCCGACCAAGCCTGCTTCTGGGCCACGCACCAGGGGGCGGAGCTGGACTTGCTGATGCTCAAGGGTGAGCGTCGCATTGGTGTCGAGTTCACGCGCGCCGACGTGCCGACAATCACGCGCTCGATGCGCGTGGCGCAGCACGACCTCAAACTCGACGCGCTCTATGTTGTCTATCCGGGCGAGACGCGCTTCACGCTCGATGATGGCGTTGAAGCGGTGCCCCTGTGGGCATTGCTGCCCAATCCGATCGCTTCATCGGAGCCATGAACGAAACGGATAAGCGCCGCGGCCATCGAGGCATCTTGGACTTGAGCAGCGCCTGAACGCCTGTGGTCCCGGGAAACGACGGGCCTGCACCGCGCCGCACCACGCGATCATGAATCACCGGCTGGCCCAGCGCGGTGGCGAGTCTGTCGGACATCAAGCGCATGTGCGAATCGAGCAGCCCACCGACAGAAAACCCGGTCACGACCTTGACTGGCTTCTCTTGAAAGGCGACGTGGGCGGGCGTGGCAGACGAACCGGCACAGAGCGCAACACGGTTCCATCAAAGAGGATCGCATTTATGATGCAGTCGATTCTTGCCTTGCCAATGCACCAGCGGAGACGCGCCCGGCAGTTCCGGAACGCGCGACCGGGCTCTGCCGCACATCTGACAAAACGATTTCTCGCAAAATAACATACATGATATATTGGGGTTGTGGGAAACTTTCGCATTGAATTCTTCAACGCAGGCGTTGAGCGCGAGGTCGAAGCCCTCCCGCCCGGCGTTCGAGCGTCATTTGCGCACCTCGCGAATCGCATGGTCGAACATGGTCCGGATCTCGGCATGCCCTATACCCGCGCAATGGGCGGAGGCTTGTTCGAGATTCGCGCTCGCGGCGCGGAAGGTATCGCCCGCGTGCTTTATTGCGCGTTGGTCGCAAGGCGCATTGTCCTGTTACGTGCGTTTGTAAAGAAGACCCAAGCGACACCAACCGCCGAACTGAAACTCGCGCGCAAAAGACTGAAAGAGGTAATCGCAAATGAGCAGCGAAAAATTTGATCCCAAAGCGTTCAACCCAAAGGCCGCCACACGTCGCTGGTCAAAGGACCCTGCTTTCAAGAAGGCGTACGACGATCTTGCGGACGAATTCTCGGCACTAGACAAGCTGCTGACGCTTCGACGCGACGCAGGTCTTACGCAAAGTGAAATCGCTGCGCGCATGGGTGTGGCTCAAGCCTCGCTGGCGAGACTTGAATCAAGCCTGGCTTCACGCAAGCATTTGCCATCATTGACGAGCCTGCGCAAGTACGCTGCCGCGTTTGGAAAACGACTGGAAATACGTTTGGTGTAAGCCGCTTGCAAACCCCACTCCTGGCAGGCAATCGTCCTACAACTCGGGCACCCCGATCAAGCGGCAACCGCAGGGTGGCCTTTGAGTCTGACCACCGGCGAATCCAGAATCACCGTCGCCTGCCACAGGAACGCGGCAGCCGCGACTGCCAGGCAAACCTCCACCCCGAACGCACTGCCGGTAAGCGCGCCCAGCGCGGCGCCGATCGGCCGCGAGCCGTAAGCCAGGATGTTCACCGCCGACACGCGCCCCAGCAAGGCCGCCGGCGTGACCGCCTGGCGCAGCGTGGTGGTACTCACCACCCACACAATGCCGCCAAAACCGATCAGGAAGAAACTGGCGCCCGCCAGCCACGCCCCGCCCAAGCCAAGCGTCATGAGCATCATGAGTGAAGCCACAAAACCGGCAACCGGGCCGATGCCGATCACCACACCCAGGGGCAGGCGTCGCAACAAAGCGGCGACGGCGAGCGCGCCGCAAATCATGCCGGCGCCATAGACCCCGAGCACCAGGCCGACACCGGCGGCCGTCAGGCCCAGCCATGCCACTGCGTAGGGTACGAATGCTGTGTACAGAACGAAGAAGGCCACGCCGTAGACGAACTGCGTCACGAAAACCGGCCGCAACATGGCATGACTGAACACAAACCGCGCGCCCGCCTGCGCTTCGTGGCGCCAGTGGCGCTTGTCCGCTGATGCCGCTGGCGACGACTCCGGCAAGCCCGCCAACAGAAAAGCGGCCACCAGAGACAGCAGCGCGGCGAAGCCGAATGCGGCCAGCGCGCCACTCCAGCCGACCAGCACACCGCCGACGGCAGGCCCGGCGGTGAAGGCTACCGTGCGGGCGAGTTCGATGCGCGCGTTGGCCCCGCCGCGCGCAGCGGGGCCGACCAATCCCGGCACCAGGGCTGGCGCCGCCACGCTGAACGCCACCGTCGCACCGGCTGCCACGAACCCGAAGAGCGCCAGCAGGGGCCAGGTGAGCAGGCCCGGCGCCGCCAATCCGAGCACGGCAAGCAAGGCACACACGCGCATCGCTTCGGCCCACACCATGACGCGCACGCGCGAAAAACGGTCGGCGAGTAGGCCGGCGGGAATGGCGAAAAGGAGAAACGGTAGGGTCTGCGCGAAATTGAGAAAACCGGTTTCACCCACTCCGGCGCCCAGATACAGCACTGCAAATATAGGCGCCGCCGCGAGACTGACCTGCTCGGCCGACTGCGCCGCCAGATTCGACCACACCAGCCGATTCACCGACATTCAATACCCTTCTGTTTTCGGCCGGCACACGCGCTCATGCGCGACTGCCGGCGGAACACAGTATCGCGCCTCAAGCCATTGCGGACGCGCCGTTTCCGGACATGGTTGTTCGACCAGCCCGGCTCGCCACCCCGCCGCGTCACGCCTGGCTCTTCAAGCCTCGAGATTCGAGAGCTCGCGCTTCATCCAGTCCACAAATACCCGCGTGCGCGCCGGCAGCAGCCGCGCATGCGGATAGACGATGCTGATCGGGCGTGGCGGCGGCTCGTAGTCTTCCAGCACCCGCTTGAGCTTCTTTTCTTTCAGGTAAGGCGCCACCTGGTAGGAGATGAACATGCCAAAGCCCATGCCATCCACACAGGCCGCCGCCGCCGGGGCGACGTGATTGAACTCCAGGTTGCCGGTGACCGGCACACTGAAATGACGCTTGCCTTCGTGAAAGGTCCACCACGGCGCGCTGCTGCCGGTAAAACGTATGCAGTTGGCCTTGAGCAAATCGCGCGGGTGTTTGGGCACACCAGCCTCACGCAAATAGGCCGGGCTTGCCACCACCACGCGGCGCACAGCGCCCACTGGCTGCGCCACCAGGCTCGAGTCTTCCAGCCTGCCGATGCGCACGCCTGCGTCGATACCCTCTTCGAGCAGATTGACCACGCGGTCAAACAGCAGCAGGCGCACCTGCACCTTTGCATGTTCGCGCACAAAGCGGTTGACCGCCGGCGCCACGTACATCTGGCCGAACAGCACCGGCGCGGTGACGGTGAGGAGCCCGCTTGGCTCGCGCGCATCGGATGAAATCGCCTGCTCGGCTAGCTGCACCGCATCGAGCACCTGGCGACTGCTTTCCAGGAACCGCTTGCCCTCTTCGGTCAGCGCGATGCGCCGCGTGCTGCGCTGGAACAGGCGCGCGCTTAAGTGCACCTCGAGCGCCGCCAATGCGCGCACCGTCGCCGGCAGCGACGAATCGAGCGCCCGGGCCGCGGCCGTGAGGCTGCCGTGCTCGGCGATCGCCACGAAGACTTGCATCGCCCGCAACTTGTCCATGCATCGATATTAAGCCGTTATCCGGATGACTCAAATCTGTTTTACCCCATTTATCGAATATATGGGTGCAGCCACAATCCGCCCCACGCTGTACCACCACTCCTAGAAAGGCCCCACATCATGACCGCACCTGCAAATCCAATCCGCCTGTACCGCTTCGCACTCTCCGGCCACGCCCATCGGGTCGAACTGTTTCTATCATTGCTCGGCCTGCCGTTCGAGCGCATCGATGTCGATCTGGCCAAGGGGGCGCACAAGGCGCCGGCTTTCCTGGCCAAGAACCCCTTCGGCCAGGTGCCGGTGATCAAAGACGGCCAAGTCACGCTGGCGGACTCGAACGCGATCCTGGTGTACCTGGCCGCGAAATACGATGGCGAGACCTGGCTGCCGCGCGACCCGGTTGGCGCGGCGCAGGTGCAGCGCTGGCTGTCGGTGGCCGCCGGCCCGCTCGCTTTCGGCCCGGCCGCGGCGCGCCTGATCGCCCTCTTCAAGGCCCCGTACAACCAGGCCGAGGTGACCGCACGCGCCCATGCCCTGTTCGCGGTAATTGAATCGGAACTAACCAGGGCGCCATTCATCACCGGTGGCGCGCCCACGATCGCCGACGTCGCGCTTTACAGTTACACCGCGCACGCACCGGAAGGCGGCGTGTCCCTGGCTGCCTACCCAAAACTGCGCGAGTGGCTCG
>JAYVWK010000268.1:0-4728 GCA_043786185.1 Burkholderiales bacterium | reverse complement strand
CTCCCGCCCAGCCTCCCGCCCGCCCGCTGCGCGCCGCCGTGCTCGACGACTACCAGGGCGCGGCCCTGCGCTTCGGCCCATGGGACAGCTTGGGTCGCGCGGTCGAGGTCACCTGCTTCGCCGATCATCTGCCCGACCGCGCCGCGCTGATCGAGCGTCTGGCCGGCTTCGACATCATCTGCCTGATGCGCGAGCGCACCGCCGTCGACGCCGACCTCCTCGATGCGCTACCCAGGCTGAAGCTGATTTGCTCAACCGGGATGTGGAACGCCGCGCTCGATGCGCACCATGCGGTCGCGCGCGGCATCTGTGTGAGCGGTACCGAATCGGCCGGCAACGGCACGCCGGAGCTTACCTGGTTGCTGCTGCTCGCCTGGGCGCGCAGCTTCGCGCGCGAGACCGCCGCGCTGCGCGCGGGTGGCTGGCAGACCGGCATTGGCGCCGACTTGTTCGGCAAGACCCTGGGCATACTCGGGCTGGGTTACATCGGCGAACGGGTGGCGAAGGTGGCCGGCGCGTTCGGCATGCGCGTCCTGGCCTACAGCCAGAACCTCACTGCCGAGCGCGCTGCGCAGGCTGGCGCCGAACTGGTCGCAAAGGACCGCCTGCTCGCCCTGTCGGATGTGGTGACCATTCACATGAAGCTGGCCGCACGCACCCGCCACATGGTGGGCGCACGCGAACTGGCGCTGATGCAGCCGGGCGCCTTCCTGATCAACACCTCGCGCGGGCCGCTGGTCGACGAGGCGGCAGTCGTCGACGCGCTCGTCGCCGGGCGGCTTGGCGGCTATGGCGTGGATGCCTATGACATCGAGCCGCTGCCGGCCGGCCATCCGTTTCGCACTCTGCCCAATGTCGTGGCCACGCCGCATATCGGCTACGTGACCGAGCGCGCCTACCGGCTGTTCTTCACCCAGACCGTCGAGAACATCCGCGCCTGGCAAGACGGCCGGCCGCAACGCCTGATGGGGCGCCCGGCGTGAGCCTGTCGATCGTTGCCAGGAACATGGCGGCCTCGCCAGGGGCATGTTTATGTCAGGAGTTATGCAATTCCCGATGAATCACAATCGCACCCAGGAGAACGCATGAGCGAGTGCCCGACCTATCAGACCATCCTCTATGAGATCGCCAACGGCCGCGCGCGCATCACGCTCAACCGGCCCGAAAAGCGCAACGCCATCAGCGTGTCCATGCAACAGGAGATCGAGGCGGCGCTGTGGGCGGCCGACGACGACACTCGCGTGCACTGCGTGATCCTCTGCGGCGCAGGGATCGACTTCTGCTCGGGCTATGACCTTGGCCAATACCAGGCGCCGGCCGCCGGGCAGGCCGAACACCGGCGCGGCCGACAGAGCTTCGACGACGATGCCTGGCGCCTGGAGCGCGCCCAGTCAAGGCGCATGGCCTTGTTCGACATGCACAAGCCGGTGATCGCGCAGGTGCACGGCCGCTGCCTGGCCGGCGGCACCGACATGGCCTTGTTGTGCGACATGGTGATCTGCGCCGACGATGCGCGCTTCGGCTTTCCGCCGGCGCGCGCGCAGGGCTCGCTGCCTTCGCACATGTGGCTCTACAACATCGGCCCGCAGTGGGCCAAGCGCTTGCTCCTGACCGGCGATGCACTGGGCGGGCGCGACGCCGCCATGCTGGGCCTGGCGCTCAAGTCGGTGCCGGCGGCGCAACTCGTCGCCGAAGTGGAGGCGCTGGCCGACCGCCTGGCGCTGATCGACCCGGACCTTCTCTCGGCCAACAAGCGTATCGTCAACCTCGGCCTGGAGCTGATGGGCGCGCGCACCCTGCAGCGCCTGGCCGCCGAGATGGATGCGCGCGGCCACCTGGCCAAGAGCCGCGAGGCGTTTCGCGACACCACCATCGAGAAGGGCCTGAAGGAGGCGCTGCGCCTGCGCGACGCACCCTTCGGCGACGATCTGGTCAGGACCGGCCGCTAGCCGGCCGCCGCGTGCGGCAGAACACACGACATACCAACCAATAGCAAGGAGACAAAGCATGAAGAATCGATGGAAAACTTCAGTGGCGGCGGCGGGAGTTCTGATGGCGCTGGGCACCGCCGTGGCGCTGGCGCAGGCCTTTCCCGCCAAGCCGGTGCGCATCGTCGTCGGTTACCCGCCGGGCGGCGGCAACGATCTTATCGCGCGCGCGGTCGGCACGCGCTTGGCCGACATATGGAAGCAGCCGGTGGTGATCGAAAACCGCGCCGGGGCGAGCGGTTCGATCGGCGCGGACCATGTGGCGCGCTCGGCGCCGGACGGCCACACTCTGCTGCTCACCGGCACCTCGCACCTGATTCACGGCGCTTCCAGCCGCAAGGTGCCGTACAAGGCGGTCGACGACTTCAGCGCCATCTCGCTGGTCGGGTCCGCGCCGATGATCATCGAGGTGCATCCGGCGGTGCCGGCCACCAACATACCCGAACTGATCGCGCTGGCCAAGACGCGCCGCCTGGCCTACGGCTCCTCAGGCACCGGCACCTCCCCGCACATCGCCGGTGAGATGTTCACGCGCATGGCCGGCATCACCATGACCCACGTGCCCTACCGCGGCAGCGCGCCGGCGCAGACCGACTTGATCGGCGGCCAGATCCAGGTGGCCTTCCAGGTCACGCAGTCGGCGCTGCCGAGCATCAAGGCCAACCAGGTGCGCGGCATCGCCGTCACCGGCCGCAGCCGCATGGCCGACCTGCCGGACCTGCCCACGGTGAGTGAATCGGGACTTCCCGGCTACACCATGGAACTGTGGTGGGGCCTGCTTGGGCCGCTTGGCATCCCGGCGCCTATCCTGAAGGCGCTCAACGACGGCGTGCGTGCCGCGGTGGCCGCGCCGGAGGTGCAGCGTCAGCTGAATGCCGCCGGCCTGGCGGTGGGCGCGTCAAGCCCGGAGGAGATGCACAAACTGATGCGCAGCGACTTCGACGCCTTCGCCAAGTTGATCAAGGATGCGGGCATTGCGAGCGACGATTAGAAGAGGCGAAAGTCTCCCACGCATTGGCGGGGAGACGGCGCAGGTTTGACATTTGCGCGAGTCGTCCATCTGTGAAGCTCCAGAACGTGGGGCGCCGGACACCCGAAGAGGAGGCTCGATGGACAAGTATGCGAGCCGAGGCTCTTCGACACGCGAGTGCAAATGTCATTCGGTTTTTCCAGCGAAGCACCGACCAATCCTCGGTAGGGCACATGCGTCCGTGAGGCGTTGCGGTAGCCATCTCGGCCCGTGCGTGGCTGTGAGTTCAGCCAGCCGCCTTGCGATACACGTCTTCCAGCACTTCCTCCTGCCAGGTGGTGGTTCCAAGCGAGGTCGCGGTGTGCGACATGTAGCTCTTGCCGCTCGCGCCGTGCCAGTGGCGTTCGTTGGCGCCGATCCAGACGACGTCGCCGGCACGGATGGCCTGCGGCTCGCCGCCCTCGACGCACACCAAGCCGCTGCCCGAGGTCACCTGCAGGATCTGGCCCTGCCCGTGTGCATGCCAGAAGGTACGCGCGCCCGGCGTGAAGAACACATGGTTGACGCTGACCTTCTCGGTGGTCGGCATGACCGGGTCGGCCCACACCACGCCGCTGAAGGTGGCCCCGCGCTGTTCGGACACCGCGTCTTTTGCCCTGCCGTGAAAAACTTTCATTGCTTGCCTCCTCGGGTGAAAAATCAGATGTCCTTCAAGCGTATGCCGCCCGACACGTCGCCGATGGCGTCGACCACGCGGTTGCTGATACGGTCGCCGTAGCCGAGCGCGGTGGCGAGACCGAAACTGGCCAGCGGGCCCGCTGCATTGAGCGACGTAACCCCCAGCGCGCGCACCAGGTCGACGTAAAGGACCACATCCTTGGTCATCAGCTTGCCGCTCAGGCCGCCCTCGAGATAGTCGCCGTCGACGATCCTGGGGAAGCGGTTCTGCGTCGCGTAGTTCACGCCGCTGCTGCTGTTGAGCACGTCGAGCAACTGATGCAGGTCGAGGCCGGCCTTCTTGCCCGCCACCATGACCTCCGCGGTCGCCGCCAGGCTTACCGCGTTGAGAAAATTGTTGAGCAGTTTGGTGGTGTGGCCCATCCCGCTCGCGCCCATGTTGAACACCTTGGCTGCGATCGGTTTGAACACCCACCGCACCGCGTCGATCGCGGCGGGGTCGCCGCCTACCATGAGCGTGAGCGTGCCCTTTTCGGCGGCCGCCGCGCCGCCGGAGATGCCGGCGTCGATGTAGTGGACACCGCGTTGCGCGAAGCGCGCGTTCAAGCGAATGGTCGAACTCGCCGCCGCGGTGCTTAAGTCGATCACCGTCTGGCCCTCGCTGCAGGCGGCGAGGATGCCTTCCGCGCCCTCGACCACCGCTTCCACGACCGTGCTGTCGGGCAGCGACAGCAAAACCACGTCGGCGAAACCGGTGACTTGCCGAACCGAGCTTGCCGCGCGGGCGCCGGCGGCGGCCGCGCGCTCGTGTACGGTGTCATAGCCCTGCACTTCGATGCCGGCGTCGACGCAGCGTCGCGTCATGCGGCCGCCCATGTTGCCCAATCCGATGATGCCAAGCCGCCTTGTATTCATGATCCACCTTCCGCATAGATGCGTGCGCCACAACGGCGATACCTTAGCGCATTTGCACTCGGCCGACCCGCGGCCTGAGCGAAAAAGCGCGCCATGTTGCGTTGCGCCGGATCATGTTCGATGCTACATTCGCCTCTCCTGACAGGAGTTGCCGATGGCGAATTTTCCGGATGCCGC
>JAYVWK010000267.1:0-2954 GCA_043786185.1 Burkholderiales bacterium | reverse complement strand
TAAGCTGCCATTCCGCCGCATCGCCGGTTTTCTTGGGCGCAGCGACAGCATGGTCAAGATCAAGGGCATCAATGTCTATCCGCAGGCGATCGGCAATATCCTGGCGGAGATGGACGATTTCGCCGGTGAGTACCTGTGCGTGCGCGGAGCTCTAGCCGACGGGCGCGAGACCTTCACGGTGCGCATCGAGGCGCGCGGCGCCGCCGACCTTGCGCGCACCGATGCCTATCGCGCCTTGTTGCGGCAACGACTGGGGGTCGAGGTCGGCGCGGTGCTGGAGGCGCCCAGGAGCCTGTCGGCACTGACCGGGGTCGAGACGCGCCAGAAACCGGTGCGCCTGATCGACGAGCGCGCCAAGGCTGCATCTTGAGCCGGTCTTTGAGCATGGCGGTGCCGGCTCAGTGCGCGACCCGTGATGTCGCGCAAGCGAGGCATGGTTGACTGACGCCCGCCCCGCGGTCGGCGCAAGCGCGCTGCCGGCATCTCTGACGCAAATCCTCGCGCAGCGCATTGAGCGCCCGGTGGATGCGCGCGCGCGCCGCCGCGGGGTGCTGCATTGGCTCGACTGGATGGCTTGCGTGGCCGCCGGTGCGCGCGCACCGGTGGGTAGCGTGCTGCGCGACTGGCGCTTGCAACCGGGCATTGCGTGCAGTACGCCAAGCCTGCTCGGCATGGCGCAGAACGACTATCACGCGATGCTGCTCGACGCCGGGCCTGCGAACGTCGAAGAGATGGATGACATGCATCGTGCTGCGATCCTCCACCCCGGACCGGTGGTGATTCCTGCGCTGGCAAGTGTGGCGCGGCGCCAGCCGCTGAGCGCGGCTGCAACCCTCGACGCCCTGGTGCGCGGTTACGAGGTGATGATCCGCATCGGCCGGGTGGTCGGGCCGCGCCACTATTTCTTCTGGCACAACACCGCCACCGTCGGCGTGTTTGGTGCCGCCGCCGCCTGTGCCAGTGCGCTGGGATTGAGCCCCGAGCAGACCGTGTGGGCACTGGGCAACGCCGGCACCCAGGCAGCCGGCTTGTGGCAGGTGCGCCTGGAGCCGGTGATGTCCAAGCAATTGCATACCGCGCATGCCGCCTGGAGTGGCATGACCGCGGCCTCGCTGGCGCAAGCCGGCTTTACCGGCCCGGCTTTCATTTTGGAAGGCGAGCGCGGTTTCTTGGCCGCCATGTGCGCGGGCGCCGACCCGGCCGGCATCACAGCGCCTGAGCCCGACTGGCTGATTCACGACACCAGCTTCAAGCCATGGCCGGCCTGCCGCCATACCCACGCAAGCATCGATTGCGCGCTGGCCCTGCGCGCGCAGCAAGGCGAACAGCCGCTTAACTTCGAGACTTGCCTGGTGGAAACCTTCGCCGATGCGGTTGACATCTGCAACAACCCGTGCCCGACCACGCGCACCGAAGCCAAGTTTTCCCTGCAATACGCGGTGGTGGCCGCCGCCGAATTCGGCGCCCTGCGACCCGAGCATTTCGATGAAGCCGGCTTTGCGCGCGCCGACCTGCGTGAACGCATGCAGCGGGTGCGGGTACAGGTTGCGCCCGACATCACGCAACCTTATCCGGCGCACTATGGTGCGCGCGTCAGCATGACGCTTGGCGATGGCCGGTCGCTCAACCACGAGGTGCGGGATTCGCTGGGCGATCCGGAGCGGCCCTTGTCAACCGCGGCGGTGCTCGACAAAGCCCGCAAGCTGATGACCTATGGCGCGGTGAGCGAGCAGCGTATCGGGCAGGCCATCGATGCGGTCACGCGATTGCTTGATGAAGACAATGCGGCTGCGCTGGCGGCGCCATTTCCGGCGGGGCTGTTGGGCCCACTGTTGTGAGCAACACCGGTGCGCCTGCTCCTGCGCATCGAAGGACACCCCTTTCGCGGATCGGCTGACCTTACTCGAGGTGACGCGTCAGCCATAAGGCGATGTCGGGTGATATGCACAGCAGGGCAACGGTCGCGAACATCGCGACCAGGAACGGCAGCGCGCCCAGCGCAATGGTACGGATTGTGACGCCGCGGCTGATCCCTTGCAAAACGAAGAGATTCATGCCTACCGGTGGCGTGATCAGCCCGACCTCGGCCATGATCACCAGGATGATGCCGAACCAGACCGCATCGAAGCCTAATGATTTGGCCAATGGAAACACCACCGGCAAGGTCAGCACCAGCATGGAAATCGAGTCGAGGAACATTCCCAGTACCACATAAACGCCGACAATGATCAACAGCACGATCCAGCGATTGACATTCGCGGCGGTTGCCGCCTCCATCAGGTGCTGCGAGATTTTCAGGTAGTCGAAGCTGAAGGTGATGATGTTGGCCCCCACCACGATCAGGAAAATGAACGAAGTGACGACCACCGTTTCGCTTACCGTGGCCTTGATGGCAGGCAGGTCCAGGCGTCCGCGCATGGCGCAGATGATGAATGCCAGAAAGGCCCCTACCGCGCCGGTTTCGCTGGGCGTGGCGACGCCCAGATAAAGCGTTGCCACGATCATCACGATAAGGATGACCAGGAGGCCGGTGTCCACAAGGCTTTGTGCGGATATCTGCTGCAGTTCCTTGGGGTCCACCGCTGGCGCGGCCTGCGGATCGAGCCACGTCCAAATGAAGATGGTGGCGACGAACAGCAGCATCATCAGTATGCCGGGCATGATCCCGGCGATGAACAGAGTGGATACCGGCACGCCCACCGCGGTACCGTAGATGATCATCGGTACGCTGGGAGGAATCAGGATGCCCAGCGTGCCGCCGGCGGCCACTGTACCGTAGGTCAACGCCGGGCTGTAGCCGCGCCGGATCATTTCCGGGCAGGCCACGCCGCCAATGGTAGCCGCGGTGGCGACGCTGGATCCGGACACCGCGGCAAACAGACCGCAACCGACCGTTGCGGCGTGCGCCAGGCCACCGGGCAGGCGTGCCAGCAGGCGCGCCATGACAGCGAACA
>JAYVWK010000266.1:0-9215 GCA_043786185.1 Burkholderiales bacterium | reverse complement strand
TACCCGCTGCGCGCCGGACAGTTGATGAATTTCGTCGGTGTGCGCGAACGCGGCGACTGGCAGGTGGAGTCATGGAGCGTGGCCGGCAGCGTCGATGAGTGCCTGGCGGATTTCGCCGGCTGGCACCAAGACATTCAATTGATGATTCGCGCCATCGATGTGCCCTACAAGTGGGCATTGATGCATCGTGCACCACTGCCGCGCTGGAGCGTCGGTCGCGTCAGCCTGCTGGGCGACGCCTGCCATTCAACCCTGCCCTTCCTGGCGCAGGGCGCGGTGATGGCGATCGAGGATGGCTTCATCCTGGCGCGCGCTCTTGAGGCATACGCCGATGCCGGCATCGCGCTCGGCCACTATGAAGCGGCCCGCCGCGCGCGCACCACGCGCATGGTGGAGGGCGCGGCGGCCAATACCAAGCGCTTCCACAACCCCGAGCTTGCGCATGTGGAAGGTGCGCGTGCCTACGTCGAACGCGAGTGGAACGAGGCGCGGGTCAAGGAGCGTTACGAGTGGTTGTTCACCTACGATGTGACGACTGTTCCGGTATGAGCCGAACACCTGGGGAAGCCCGACGATCTTGCGCACCACATTCTGCCGTTTCCGCAGGGTCTCATGCTGAGCGGGTCGGACAAGCTTGAACACTGGTGCAGTGGCAAGAGTACAAGCGCTCAAACGGTGTTTTGCGAAAGGAACGATGAAGATGGGATTGACGCGTGACTTCAAGCAGATTGTCGTCGCCCGCATCGAGGCGGATTCGGCGTTCGCGCAAGCATTGCTTGACGAGGCCGTCACCTTGTTTTTCGATGGCGACGCGGAGACGGCCAAATTGATCCTGCGCGATCTTGTCAACGCGACGCTGGGCTTCGAGACCCTGGCCAAGCAAATCAAGAAGCCCAGCAAGAGCGTGCACCGCATGTTGTCCAGATCGGGCAACCCGACCATGAGCAACATCTCCGCCATATTTGCCGCCATCAAGCGAGCTCTCAAGGTGGAGATTCAAACTTCCGTTGTGCTGGCCTGATCGCGCGGCTCCCGTTTCGGGCGTCAGCACCACTGAACGGCCTGGAAGGAGCGAAACGAGTGCATATTCGCTTACGATGTGACCACAATTCCCCCTTAGATCAAAAGCCTGGAGAAGCTCGATGATGTTGCGTACCTTGCTGTGCTGTTTGCTGCTGGCGTTTACTGCCGGCGGGGTTCAGGCACAACCCTATCCGGCGCGCCCGATAAAACTGGTCAACGGCTTCGCCGCCGGCGGCAGTTCCGACATCGTGGCGCGCCTGATCGCTCAGAAACTTTCCCTCGCGCTCGGACACGAAGTCATCGTCGAAACCCGTACCGGCGCCGGCGGTGTGCCGGCCAACGATTTCGTCAGCAAGGCGCCGCCCGACGGCTACACCCTGATCCTCATCACCGGCGGCTACCCGGTGCAGGCCGGCATGCTGAAGAGCCTGCCCTACGACCCGCTGACCGGCTTTTCGTTCATCTCGACTCTGACCTTCTATCCCTTCGTGTTCGTCACCAGCCCGACGGCGTCGCAACAAACCGCGGAGGATTTCATCAAAGCCGCGCGCGCCAACTCGGGCAAGCTCTCATTCGCCTCGGCCGGCATCGGCACATTGCACCACTTGTCGGCCGAGTTGTTCAACACCCTGGCCAATACCGACGCCCTGCATGTGCCCTACCGCGGTGGCACCGGCCCGATCACCGAGATCATGGCCGGGCGCATCGACGCCATGTTCGAGACCATGACCGTGACCTTGCCGCAGGTGAGATCCGGCAAGCTGACGGCGCTGGCAGTGACCTCGAAGGAGCGCTCGTCGTTCCTGCCGGATGTGCCGCCGCTCGCCACCTACCTGCCGGGCTTCGATGTCACGTCCTTCCTGGGACTGGCCGCGCCGCCCGGCACCCCGCGCCCGATCATCGACCGCATCAACGCCGAGGTGCGCCGGGCGCTGGCCGATCCGGACATGAAGAAACGCTTCGCCGACCTGGGTGGCGAGGCACGCGGCGGCTCGCCGGAGGAAATGCGTGCCTATGTCGAAGGCGAGATCAACAAGTGGAAGCGGCTGATCGAGGCGCGCAAGATCGAGAAGCAGTAGGCGCCGGCCCGGGCGGGCGGCAATGCGATCAGGCTACGACCGCGCGTCTGGTGCGCATCGGTCGCACGATCGCCGCCAACCTTGGTTCAAGATCGCCTCGGAAAGCAGAATGGGGATTTTCTTCGCCCCTTCCAGGTAAGCGGAAACATCTGCTGTTTCAAGAACCCCTGCGGTATGTAGTCGCCCAGCACACCGTACTTCTCCGGAAACCTGCGCCCCGAATTAGCCGCCGTGCCGAACAGGTAAGCGATGAAGGCGAAGTGCGCCGCGTAGTTGCGGTCCAGCGCACGGGCAAGTGCAGTCTTGAGCCGGCCATCCAGACCGTGTTTTCGGCGCTGTGATGCACGGCGTGGAAGCGCCACGGCAGCCGCACCTCGTAATAAGCGCGGTGGGTCCAGTCTGCACCAGGTCGGCCGCCAAGAGGATCAGGATCGGCTCGGTGAAACTGCAGCCCCGCGATCATCTTCTGCAGCGGCTCATGGGTTGCCGCTGATGCGAGGATTCTAGACAGGCCAGAGCCGCAAGCCGGGCCGCACGCCTTCGCGTCGGCGCGCGCCGACCGCCGCCCGCTTCAGGCAGCCGGTTTGAGCGCGTCGTCCTGCTTGCGTTTTTCAATTGCCGCCGAGAAAGTGACAGCCAGGTCGATCGCCAGCGTCGCGTACAGGCCCGGGCCCTTGGGCCGGTTCAGGTCGCTGCGAATCACGGAGTCGGAGTAGCCGGTGCCGATGATCCCGATAAACAGGGCCGTGGCCAGATCTTCAGTTTGTTGATTCATGGTGATACATCCCGTCTGCGAGGTTGCTGCTTGAGCTGCGGACCTGCTGGACCTGCCGGACCAGTCTAACAGGCAGGTCTTCCAATAGACGTGGAAGCGAGTGCCGCGCGGCGCCAGAAGGCGATGCCCGGCTTCAGCGCAGATTCAAGGCTTGACGAACTTCAGCACGAACTCATCCACCGGTTGTTTGGCGCGAAACACGATCTCGTCGCGCGGGTCGCCGGGATTGCGCAGGAATTGCGCCTCTTCCACCAAACGGAAACCTGCGGCTTCGATCTCCCGACGCACCACCGATTCCTCGATGCGGTGCAGCGACTTCACCACGCCGATGCCGGCGCCGGCCGCAGCCGCATGGTCGGCCACTACCAGCACCCCGCCAGGCTTGAGCGCGGCGAACAGGGTGCGGTTCATGCGCGCGCGATCGACCGGCATGAAGGCGGTGTCGTGATAGGCGAAGAAAAAGGTAATGAGATCGAGGTTGCCCGTTCCTGGTGGCACGGGGTCGTCGAAGGTGCGCACGACGCGTGACACCGGCGCCATCACCGGTTTCTTCATGCGGCCGTCGAAGCGCGCCTGGACCCGTCCGATGGTTTCCTTCGAGTCCTGGGCAAGCACCTTGCCACCGGCGCCGACCGCGCGTGCCAGCAATTCGGTGGTGTAGCCGCCGCCGGCGCCCATGTCCAGCACCTGCATGCCCGGCCGTACGCCGGTGATGGCGATGAGATGCGGTTGCTTGCGGCGCGGATCGATCTGCCTGTCGGCGTCTTCGCGGTCGGGGCTGGCGATCAGGGCGGCGTAATCCACGCTTGCCGGCGGGGTGAGGGCGCATCCGGTGAGTAACGCGGCGCAGCACAGTGCGATCAGCAAGGCCTGCATGCGGCGGGACATCATGCGGCGGGACATCATGGCGAGTTTCCTTGATCGACTTTCAGCCGGTTGAGGGCGGCGCGGCACTTGCACGCCGCAACGCGCGGCAGCGAGATGGGCCAATGATGTCAGCGGCTTGTCGCGGCACCGCCGCCCAAGCCATTGACCCAGGCGACGATGTCCTTGACGTCCTGCTGCGCGGGTTGCTTGGCCAGCATGCGCGCGGCCAGCGGCCTCATCTCCTCGTGCAGCGAATGTTCGCGCAGCACGTTGAGCAAATACAGTTCCGCGGTGATGTCGTCAGCCGCCGCGCCGGCGCTCATGCTCTTGTAATGATCGCGCGCCTGTTGCACCGCGAGCTTCTGGTCGGCACTCATGCCCGGCTTGATGCCGCGCACGGTCACCGCACCGGGCCGGCCCACTTTGACGATCTGCATCAGTTCCGGGGTTTGTGCCAGCGCCTGCGGCACACCGACGGGCAATTGGCTGGCCGTCACCTTGCCGCTGATGGCCGCACCCTGCTTGCGCCCGGCGTTGAATTCGGCCGGGCCTTCCCACAACTCCTGGCGACCGCCGTCGAGATACACCACGCGCAGTCGCGCGCCGGGATCGAGCCGAAAGTTGTCGCCCTCGCGTACCTTCATGAACGCACTGGCGCGCGTGCCGCTGCCGCCGGCGACTCTGTAGGCCACATCGCCGGACAGCTGGTTGACCAGCCCGACATCATCGGCGGCATGTGCGCCGCCCCAGGCCAGAACCAGCACTACCCAGCCAAGCAAAGACAAAATGATTTTCACGGCAGACGCTCCACGGGTGGCACACAGTTGATTATGCTCCCACTACGACGTCGGCGATTGCCTGGTCGGACGCGGTATTGCGTGGCAGCGGGAGCGACGGGCACACCAGCGCGTGCGGCGGGCGTCACGCCAACGCCGCCCACAGCATGGTCAGGCCCGAGAGCAGCAGCAACCCGTCCATCAGCGTCCTGAAATGGTCGGCATTGAGCTTCTGCACGAAGCGTTTGGCCAGGAATGAGCCCGCCATCAGCGATGAGCCGATGATCAGGCCCTTGACGATGGCGTCCATCGGCAGGGCGCCAAAGCTGCGAAACACCACTGCCTTGCTCAAATAGACCGCAAGCGAACCGGCTGCCTCGGTGGCCAGGTAGGCGCCTTTGACCAGGCCGTAAGCCAGGAAGAAGGGCGCGTTGATCGGGCCGGTTGAAACCACGATGCCGGTCAGAAAGCCGATCACCGCGCCGATCACGGCCAAATGCCACAGTTGCAACTTGAACTTGTGTGCCAAGAGTGCGCGGCGGGCTGGAATCATCAGCAGGAAAAACGCGCCGAGAGTGCCTTCCATGAGGCGCGGCGGCAACACCAGCAGCGTGCGTGCGCCCAGGGCGGCAGCCGGAATGCCGGTGGCCGAATACACCGCGGTGGCGCGCCAGTCGACGTAGCGCCACCACACCATGATGCGCGACAGGTTGGCCATCAGCGCGGCCACCGCCATGATAGGCACTGCCTTAAGCGGGCCGAACACCAGCACCAGCACCGGCATCAGCATGATCGAGGAGCCGAAGCCGACAATGCCGCTTAAGGTGCCGGCGACTAAGCCGATGGCGAGAATGACTGCGAATTCCAAGGGCGGCTCCGGAGCACAGCGGCAAAAGTGAATCCGCCATGTTAGCCGCATGCGAACCATCGCCACTGCGTCGGCGTCACCAGCGCGGCTTCGCGTTAGCATTGCGCTTTTGCGCGAGGATCACATGGTCAAGCTCTACATCGGCAACAAGAACTATTCCTCGTGGTCGATGCGGCCATGGGTGTTGCAGAAGCAGGCGCAAATTCCGTTCGAGACCGTGATAGTGCGCTTCGATTCTTTCGCGCCTGAATCGAGCTTCAAACAGATGATCGGGCAGGTCACGCCAGCGGGGCGCGTGCCGGTGTTGGTCGATGGTGATCTGGCGATCTGGGACACCCTTTCGATCGCCGAATATCTGGCCGAGAAACACCCGGAGAAGAAGCTATGGCCGGTAGATCGCGCGCTGCGCGCACGCGCGCGCAGCGTGTGTGCCGAGATGCATTCCGGATTTTCCGCGCTGCGCCAAGCCTGCCCGATGAACATCGAAGCCAGCTTGCCGGAGATCGGCGCGCTGGTATGGCGCGACAATCCCGCCGTGCGGGCCGACGTTGAACGCATTGCCCAAATGTGGAGCGGCCTGTTGCAGGCCAGCGGCGGGCCGATGCTGTTTGGCGACTTCAGCATCGCCGACGCTTACTTCGCGCCAGTGTGCATGCGCCTGGCCACCTACCAGTTGCCGGTGCCGGCGGCGATCACATCCTATGTGGCGCGGGTCCAGGCGCTGCCCGGCGTGGCCGCGTGGATCGAGGGCGCGCTTACCGAGCATGACTTCCTTGATTTCGAGGAACCCTACCGGCTCAAGCGATGAGCAGCAGCGTTCTGTTCGGCCCGGATCAAGGCTGGTCGCTTGAGCCGGTGTCGACCTGGCTCTACACCGAAGGACGACGCCTGCACGTTGCTGCGCAGGCGCAGGAAGGCGAACATGCCATGGTGCAGGATCTGCGTGGCGAAGGCATCACCGATTACTACGCGTTGCCGATGATCGCAAGCGTCGGCACGGTCAACGCGATGACGCTGGCGACAAGCAATGTGGACGGCTTTACCGAGACCGACTTCGAGCGCTTCAAGGCCATGGCCAACCTGCTGGCGCCGCTGGTGGAGATCATCGCCGTAAGGCGCTCGACCCTGGGCCTGCTCAATACCTTCGTCGGCCCGCGCATCAGCGAGCGCATCATCCGCGGCCAGGTCAAGCGTGGCGACGGCGATCGCATCGATGCCGCGTTCTGGTATTCGGATTTGCGCGGCTTCACCCGCTTGTCCGAGACCCTGCCGACGGCCGAACTCTTGTCGCTGTTGAACGACTACTTTGAATACTGCGCTGTGGCCGCCGCCTCGCGCGGCGGCGAGATCCTGCAGTTCATCGGCGACGCCATCCTGATCGTGTTCGAGATCGGCGCCACCGGAGACCGCGCTACGGTATGCGAGGCAGCGCTGGAAGCTGCTTGTGACGCCTTCAACTCGATCGCGGTGGTGAACCACCGCCGTCGGCGCGCCGGCCAAGCGGTCATCGAGTTCGGCCTGGGCCTGCATGTGGGCACCGTGACCCATGCGAATGTCGGCTCGCGTGACCGCCTGGCCTTCAACGTGGTCGGCCCGGCGGTCAACATGACCGCGCGCATCCAGTCGATGACCAAGGCATTGGGCGAACCCCTGCTTCTGTCGGCCGAGTTCGCAGGCCAAGTCAAGGCGCGCTTGAGAAGCGTTGGCCGCCACGACTTGCGTGGTGTGGCCAGTGCGCAGGAGCTTTTCACCCCTGTCGAGGAGCCCGCATCGCCACCTTCATGAGTCACGCACGGAGCATCGCGCCGTGACCCCCGGACCAGCGGGCGGTCGTTCGATGTCCGGTCTGGCGGTCATCGGCCTGGGTGCCTCGATCGCGCCACTGGACTTTTCGGTCAACGTCGCATTCCCCGCGATTACCGCTGCCTTCGCACTGGAAACCAGTGCCATCCGCTGGGTGGCCGTGTGCTACGTGCTGGTCTACGGCAGCCTGATGCTGGGCTTCGGCGCGTTGGGCGACCGCATCGGCCACCTGCGCGTATTCCGCGCAGGTCTTGCCCTGGCCGCACTGGCGTTCACCCTGTGCGCGCTGGCGCCAAGCTACGGCGCTTTGCTGGCCGCGCGCATGCTGCAGGGAGTGGCGGTGGCACTCACATTGTCATGCGCGCCAGCGCTGACGATCGCGCTCTACGACGAGAGCCGTCGCACCTGGGCGCTTGCGGCGTTTGGCGGCATGGGCGCGCTGGCCGGGGTGGTGGCGCCGATTGTCGGCGGCGCCAGCATCGCCGCGTTGGGCTGGCCCGGGGTGTACTGGTTTCGCGTGCCGATCGTGCTCTTGGCGCTGGCCTGCGTGCCGCTGCTGCACGCGCCTGCCAGCGAGCGGGCGCGTGCCCGCGCACCTTTCGATTTGACCGGCGCCTGCCTGCTGGCGGGCAGCGTCGCCTTGTTGTTGCTTGGCCCGGCCTTGCTGCGCCCCGGTCAAGGGCTCGTGCCAACCTTGCCCTTAGCGCTCGGCGGCGCGTTCCTGATGCTGCTGTTCGTGCGTCGCCAGCGCGCCAGCAGCACGCCACTGATGCCGCACGCAGTGGCGCGGGACGCCGATTTCGTGCTGCTCAATCTGGCCAGCGTGACGGTGCAGCTCACCAGCTTCGCCATTCCGCTGACCCTGCCGTATTACTTGACGCGTGTGGCCGGCTGGGGGCCGCTTGCCAGCGGTGCGCTGCTTGCGGTTTGGGCTATTGGCGCGCTGGCCAGTGCCGCGATCGCGTCGCGCACGGTGCGTGCCCTGGGGGCGCGCCGCGCCGCGTTCGTAGCCGCTCTGCTGGTCGTCGCGGGTCTGGCCGGTATCGCCTTCTGGCCGGCCACGCCACACTATGCGCTGATGATTTCCTGCTTGTTGCTGCAGGGCGCGGGCATCGGCTTGTTTCAGGTGGCCTATACCGACCTGGTGGTGGCGGCCTTGCCGCTGTCGGCGCGCGGCGTCGCCGGCAGCCTGACGATGGTGACGCGCACCATCGGCATCGTGCTTGGGGCCTCGGGGTGGATGTGGATTCTGCAAGCGGTCGAAAGCGCCGCCCTGGTCGAAGGCGCCGCCGCGCAGCCGGCCTTCATGGCGGCTTTCAGCATGGTGTTCCAGGCCGCATCGCTTGCAGCCGGCGTGTTTTTCGCACTGACCTGCCTGCGCCGGCGTACCTGGGTCGGTCCGGCCCGTAGCTGAGATCGCATCGATGGTCGCTGCGCGGCGGCTAGCGCGGCGGATTCTCAAGAACGCGCGCAGCGTGCCGTTACACCGGATAAGCGCGTAACAGAGAAGCTGCGCACGCCAATACTTTCGGAGCACCCTGCATGAGCACCATCGAACTCGCTGTCAGACACCTTGCACTGGTGAGCCCACCGGACAGCGCGGCGCAGGCCGCTGCGGCGATTCGCCGCGTGTCGGGATTCAAGCCCCGCGCGAACCCGCTGCGGGAGTTGGCGTCTGCTGGTCCCGTCCGGCTTGCCACCCCATCCTGGGCCAACGCGCAGTTGACACCACGCGCGCACGGACTGCGCGCTGTCTGGCTGGTGGCAATGTCCGCCTTGGCCGGTGCCGGCATGGTGCTGGCCGCGCTCGCTTTTCAGGCAAGATCTGTCGCGCAGGGCGCTACATCGAAGGCCCCCGGCCCGGCGGTGACTTCATTGGAATCCGGCCCTGCGCAGCGCGTTGTCGCGGCGCCAGCGAGCGTGGCGGCGGCGCCAAGCGCCGCCCCCAGCGTGGCTGAGGAACCGGCGACCGCGGCGCAAGCCGTGGCAGTGGCCGACCAGCGAGGCGCGCAAGAAGCGAT
Source organism: Burkholderiales bacterium (assembly GCA_043786185.1). Lineage (GTDB taxonomy): Bacteria > Pseudomonadota > Gammaproteobacteria > Burkholderiales > JAEUOS01 > JAEUOS01. Next base: position 3 of record JAYVWK010000266.1, on the reverse strand, counting down.
CGA
>JAYVWK010000265.1:0-5110 GCA_043786185.1 Burkholderiales bacterium | reverse complement strand
CCAAAGGGGGACTGCAGGAATGAAGCTTGGAACCTTCGAAGTCACGACGCCGCTGGGCGACCTGCGCCGCATCGGCGTGCAACATGCAACGGGCGTGATCGACGCGACCGCGGCGCGCATCGCGTTCCTGGAACAGTCGCTGCCGGCACCGGCTGCCGAACGCGTTGGCGCGGCGCAGGTGCCGCCCGACATGATCGCCCTCCTGGGCAGCGGCCAGCTGGCGCTGGACTGGATCGCCGAGGCCGTCGAGTCGGTGCTCGCGCGTGGGCAGGCCGCGACCGCGCGCCGCCAGCGCATCGTATACGCCGAAGGCGACATCCGCCTGATCGCCCCGGTGCCGCGCCCGCCTGGTGTGGCCAATTTCAGCGCCTGGCCGGCGCACACCGCCGCCGGGGCCGCCAAGGGATTCAACCTGAAAGCCGCCGAGGAAGGCACTGGCGTCATGCCCTACTGGAAAGGCAACCCGGATTCATACGTAGGGCCAGGGACGGTGCTCGAATTCCCGCCCTACGCGGAAGAACTCGATGTCGAATGCGAACTGGTGTGCATCGTCGGCACCGGCGGGCGCGATCTCGGGCCCGAGGCGGCCACGCGCGCGATCGCCGGCTACACCATTGTCAACGACGTCAGCGCGCGCGACATCCAGCGCGCCGAAATGAAAACCGGCCGCGGCCCGTCCAAGGGCAAGGATTTCGACACCGGCAACGTGATGGGCCCGTGGATCGTCACCCGCGACGAAGCCGGCGACCCGCGTGGCCTGCACCTGTCGCTGCATGTCAACGGCGAACAGCTTTCCCAGTCGGACGCCACCGGCATGATGTGGGACTTCCCGCAGATGCTCACCTATCTGTCGCGCGGGCAGACCGTGCATCCCGGCCAGGTCATCAGTTCCGGCTGCTACGCCGGCGGCTCCGCGCTTGACCTCGATCGCCATCTCAAGCCCGGCGATCTGGTCGAACTGCGCATCTCGAAGATCGGTTCTCTCATCAACCGCATCGGCACGCCGGCACGTCAAGCATGAACGCACTGACCTGCCGCGCCGGCCCGATCCTCAGCTGAAGGAGATCCCATGCTCGAACTCAAGCCCGGCCACGGCGTTCTCGGCGCCCGCATCAGCGGCGTGGACCTCAATGCGCCGCTTGCACCCGCCGATTTCGCCACGATACTGCGCGCCCTGGGCCAGCATGGCGTTCTGTGCTTTCCCGATCAGCTCATCGATGCCGCTGCTCTCAAGGCGTTTTCTGGACGCTTCGGCCAGCTGCAGGTGGTGCACGGCATTCCGTATTTCGAGCCGGGCATGCCGGAAGTATCCATCCTTTCCAATGTCATCGACAATGGCAGGCAGATCGGCGTGCCCGACGCAGGGCAGGATTGGCACACCGACATGACCTATAACACCACCGTCGGCTTCGTCAACGTTCTGGTGGCGCACCAGGTGCCGATGCGCGACGGCCAGGCACTGGGCGCCACCGAGTTCACCAATACGCAGGCCGCCTATGACGACCTGCCGGCCGATCTCAAGGCCCGGCTGGCGAACGCGACCGCCACGCACGACCTCAACGTGTTCTGGGAGCACATGCGCCGCGACAAGGGTTCGACGCGCCCGCCGCTTTCGCCGGAGCAACGCCGCGCACGGCCTCCGGTGCATCATCCGGTGTTCCTCACCCACCCCATCAGCGGCCGCAAGCTCATCTACGTGAACCCCGGCTTCACCGAATGCATCGACGGCATGTCGGCCGCCGACAGCGCCGCCACTCTGAAGATGCTGTTCGATCATGTGCTTGCGCCGCGCTACCGCCACGTGCATTCATGGGCCGTCGGCGACGTGCTGCTGTGGGACCACATCGGCACCTGGCACTACGCCCGGCCCGACTACCGCAGTGACGAGGCGCGCCTGATGAAACGCTGCCAGGTGATGGCCGACCGCATCTTCGACCCGGAGTTCACGCGCGCAGCACTTGCGGCGTAGCCTGCCGCATGCGCGTTGCCCAATCGCGTGAGCGACGCGGTCTGCGCGGCTAAGCCGCGAGAGCATCCCTGACGAAGGCCGGGTCGAACACGCGATCGGCCATCACCTGGCAGCGCTTCATGAGCCGGGGTTCGTCGGGCCCGTAGTCGGCCACCGCGTTGTGCCAGGTGCCGAGATGGTCCCAGATGAGCACGTCGCGCACGTTCCAGCGATGCACGTAGCGGTATTGCGGCTTCAAGATGTGCGCGAAGAAATAGTCCAGCATGCGCGTGCTTTCGTCGGCAGGCAGGCCGTCGATGGATTCGACGTAGGCCGGGTTGACGTACAGCACCTTGGCCCCGCTGATCGGGTGCGTGAGGAACACCGGGTGGCGTACCGGCGGCTTCTCGGCGCGCTGGGCGGGCGTCAGCGCCGGCCGCTTGCTGCCTCTCGCTCGCATCATGTCCCAGTACTTGCAGTAGTCGTGCATCGCGGTGGCGTTGGCGAAGCGCTGCTTGATGTCGCCAGGCAAATCCGCGTAGGCCGCCCGCGTGTTGGTGAACTCCGTCGCGCCCAGCGGCCGGCCGTCGCGCATCGGCACGGCATAGGCCACAAGCGCGTTGATGAAACCCTGTTTTCCCGGCGCGTTGTACGTCATGTCGGTATGCCAGGCCTGGCCGGCATCGGGCACGCCGATCGGCTTGCCGTTCTCGACGATGTTCGACAGGATCGACACTTCGGGCACACCCGGTTCGTTGAGTGTGGCGGTGCTCAGCATCTGCAACTCGCCGAACTGTGCGGACAGCTGCTTGAGTTCGGTTGCGCTGATCAATTGGTCCGGGAAGCGCAATACCCCATGATCGCCGAGGGCGCGCAGCAGCGCGCCCAGCAGGGGCCTGGACAGCGGCTGCCTCAAATCCACGCCGGTGATGGTGGCGCCGAGTGTCTCGCCGCTTGGCACGATGTTGATCATTCCGCCTCCTCGATTGTCTGGTTCGCGGCTTGAACGCGGAGCGGCGCATGCGCATCGCGATGCACGATATGCGGCCCCAGGTCCTCGACCGTCGGGCAACCGACCTGTCCCATGGTGGTCAGCATTTCCTTCTGCAGAAGCGAGAGCACCTTGGCCGCGCCGGCCTGGCCCGCGACCGACAGGCCCCACAGGCAGGGTCGACCGCTCAACACCGCGCAGGCGCCAAGCGACAGCGCCTTGACGATGTCGGAGCCGCGCCGTACCCCGCTGTCGAGGAGTATCTTGGCGCGCTGCCCGACCGCCGCCACAACTTCCGGAAGCACGTCGATCGATGCCGCGGCGCTATCGAGGCAACGCCCGCCGTGATTGGAGACGATCACCGCGTCGGCGCCCAAGTCCACCGCGCGGATCGCGTCTTCGGCGCTCAAGATGCCCTTGATCATCAAGGTGCGCGGCCAGCGCCGCCTGAGCAGGGCGAGCGCTTCCCAGGTGACGTTGTCGGCCTTGGGCGGCGCCTCGAACTGCGGCATGCCGCCATTGAGCAGGTAGCGCCCGATCACGCCGGAGAACCAGCGCGGATGCGTGAGCATGTCGGCCACGCCGCGACCGCTCAAGGTGAAGGGCAGGGAAAAGCCGTTCTTGCGATTGAACTCCCGGTTGGGATCCACCGGCACGTCGAGGGTGACGATCAGCGCGTCGAAGCCGGCGGCCTGGGCACGGTCGACCAATGCCATCGACATGTCGCGCCTGGACCACAAATACAGCTGAAACCAGAGCGTGCCGCCGGCGTGTTCGGCGATGTCTTCGATGGTGGTGAGCGAGCGCGAGGCCAGGGTGAAGGGAATGCCGGCCGCGGCCGCGGCGCGGGCAAGCTCGAGTTCGCCGCGGAACCAGACCAATCCGGCGGCGCCGGTCGGGGCGATGGCCAATGGCATGCCGAGGCTCTTGCCCCACAGCTCGGTGCGGGTCGAACGGGTCGACACATCAACCGCCACGCGGGTGCGCAGTTTGAGATCGCGAAAGGCGCGCAGATTGTTGGCAATCGCCGCATCGTCTTCGGCGCCGCGATCGATGAACTCGAAAATTCCGCGCGGCAGTCGCCGGCGCGCGTTCTGGCGAACGTCTTCAATGTTGTAACAGCTTGCGAGGGAACTCATGCATCTCCGATTCGGGTGGCATGCCTGCGGGCAAGAAACGTTGCGGTGTGGATCGCGGCGGGCGCCCTTTAGTCGCGAGGGTCCTTGGCCAGCAACTGATCGAGCCTGGCCTCGTAGGCGTGGTAGTCGAGGTAGTCGTAAAGCTCGGCACGCGTCTGCATGGCATCGAGCATGTCGCGTTGGGTGCCGTCCTTGCGAATGGTCAAGAGCACCTTCAAGGCCACCGCATTCATCGCGTGGAACAGTGACAGCGGGTACATCACCATCGCCACGCCGGTGCCGCGCAGTTCGTCGACGGTGAACATCGGCGTGGCGCCGCGTTCCGGCAGGCCCGCCAGAACCGGCACACAGGTCTTCTCGACCACCGACTTGTACATCCACAGGTCGGTCAGGGCTTCCGGGATCAGCATGTCGGCGCCGGCCTCGGCGTAGGCGCAGGCGCGGTCCTGCGCCGCCTGAAAGCCGTCGACCCCCATCGCATCGGTGCGCGCCATCACCACGAAATCGCTGTCGGTCTTGGCGTCGACGGCGGCCTTGATGCGGTCGATCATCTGCACGGGCGACACCAGAGCAAGCCCGCCGCGGCTGCTGCTGCGCTTGGCGGCGATCTGGTCTTCAATGTGCATCGCCGCGGCGCCGGCCTTGATCAGCGATTTCACCGTGCGCTCCATGTTGAGCGCATTCGGCCCGAAGCCGGTGTCCGCATCCACCAGCAAGGGCAGGTCGCATGCATAGGTGATGCGCTGCACATCGGTGAGCACGTCGGCCAGATTGCTGATGCCCAAATCGGGCAGCCCGAGGGAGCCCGCCGACAGAGCACCGCCGGAAAGATAGAGCGCTTTGAAGCCTACCCGCTGGGCCATGCGCGCCAGATAGGCATTGACGGTGCCAACGATCTGCAAGGGCTGTTCCGCGGCAATCGCGGCGCGCAGGCGCGCGCCGGCGGAAACCGGTTTGCGGGCGGACGCTGAATCAGGCATTGCGAGTATCGAATGCGAGTGATATCGACCAAGCCAAGGCAGCCGGCAGCGT
>JAYVWK010000264.1:0-15941 GCA_043786185.1 Burkholderiales bacterium | reverse complement strand
AGCGACGTTGTCGCGGTTGAAAGTCTCGAAGTAGTCGGAGTCGATCGGCGGGCGCTTGGCCGCATAGGGGTGGTCGATGTCGGAAAGCATCGCCGCCTTCTGCGGATCCTTCACCACCGCGCGGATCTTGCCGCGCAGGAAATCGGCCGCGGTGTCGTTGGCCGCAACGCTTACCATCAGGTCTTTGAAGGTGGCGCGGAATTGCAGCCCGCCCTTGTCCCACGCCGCCTCATACAGCGCCTGGCGTTCCGCTGGCGGCGTAGCCAATGCCGAACGCTCAGCTATGGTGAAGGGATGGCCGTTGGGCGTCGACTGCATCGTCTGGCGAATGCTTGCGGCGTTGTCCTTGACGTAGCGCCTGAATTCGTCGGTCAAGGGCGCGTTGCGGGCCGGCACGCTGTAGGTGGGAGTGCGCTGAAACACCGTGAGATGGGCTGCGCTCTCGGCAATCACCGGCACCGCCTGGATGCCGGTGGAGCCGGTGCCGATCAGCCCGACCCGCTTGGCCGCGAAATCGACACCTTCATGCGGCCACTGCCCGGTGTGGTACCAGTGCCCGCCGAAGTCCGCCAGGCCGGGGATATCAGGAACATTGGCAGATGAGAGGCACCCGACGGCGGTGATCAGGAAGCGCGCCTTGAACTGCTCGCCGCTCGCGGTACCGATGCGCCAGAGATTGCCGGCCGCGTCCCAGTGGGCGGAAACGACCCGGGTGTTCAAGCGAATGTCGCGCTTCAGGTCGAAACTGTCAGCCACATGATTGAGATAGCGCAGCACCTCGGCCTGGGCGGGATAGCGCTCCGACCACTCCCATTCGCGCACCAGTTCCTCGGAGAATGTGTAGCAGTAGGAATGACTCTCCGAATCGCAACGCGCCCCCGGATAGCGGTTCCAGTACCAGGTGCCGCCGACCCCGGCGGCCGCCTCCAGCACCTGCACCGAAAGTCCGAGCCGGTCGCGCAGGCACAGCAGTTGATAAAGGCCGGCGAAGCCGGCGCCGATGATCAGCGCATCGAGGACGCCGTTCTCGCCAGCCTCTGTCAGTGCAGGGTTCGCGGTCGGATTAGTGCTTGTCATGCCGGTATCCTTTTAGCCGATGAATGTTTGTGATGCACTGTATTTATAGAGCCATTGGCCGCACCGCGGCCCTCATGCGCCACCGGCGCGCCTGCCCAGCGCGCCACCAATGCGAGCCACTTCGACGCTGCTCTCGTGGCCAGCGCGCTGGCCAGGTTGAGCACACCCGGCACCTTGATGGCATCACCCCGCATGCAGGCGGCGTAACCGTCGGCCGCCACCTCCTCCACGCGGCCGATCATGAAGGCCGGCAACTTCGACAACTGCGCGTTGGCTTCGGTCGTCTTGCCCAGCAGCGCAGTGGCGGTGACACCTGGGCACAACGCGGTGACGCTCACGCCGCTGCCCTTGAGTTTCTCCGAAAGCGACTCCGACAAGGACAACACATAGGCTTTGGTCGCCGCATAAGTGGCCAACCGCGGAATCGGCTGGAAGGCGGCGATCGAGCGACGTTGAGCGCCCGGCCGTGGCCACGCGCCACCATCGGCGGCAAGAATTGCGCGAGCATCGCCGTCAGGCCGGAGATATTGCGATCAATGAGTTGCTGATGCCGCGCCGCCGCCATCTTGACGAACGGCGCCTGCTCCAGCACGCCCGCGTTATTGACCAGCACATCGATTCTACGACGCTTGCGCTTCAGGCTTGCCGCCAGGTTCTGCGCAACGCCGGGCACCGCAAGATCGGCAGGTTCGGCCCAGGCGCGAACACCGTAGTCGGCCACCAATTGCCTGGTCAGGGCCTCGAGCTTGTCGGCGCTGCGTGCCACCAGCACCAGATCGTAGCCACCTTGGGCAAAGCAGGCTGCGAGCGCTTCACCGATGCCGGAGGAGGCACCGGTGATCAAAGCGCTCGAACGTGAAGTGCTGGTCGAGGAAGGCATGGCGGCTCCGAAGCGCGCACTTTCGGTGCGATGTGACGCACGATAAACCAAGTGTGACGAAAAGTCGCGCCCTGCAGCAGCCGCGCAGTCGACGCAACGCCTCTTGCTCTTGGTACCTATGCGCCGCCGGCTGGCTCAAGGCCTGCCCGGCAGCTCCGCAGTGGCCCGCCCCTGGATCGACAATTCGCCATCCTGGTTGTTGCCGATCAGGCTGAACTCGACCAGCTTCTTGCCGTCCTGGATGTACTTTCTGCTTACGCTGCCGTCGATGTAGAGGGTGTCGCCTTCCGGATTATGGCGGCGGATCTGGGTGTGCAGGTTGCGCAGTTCGGCATCGTCACCGATCCAGTTGGTCACCGCATGCGACAGCCACGAGCAGCGCTCGGGGCCGTAGTCGTAGGCGCCCGGCGCGCCCACCTTGTGCGCGAACTCCTCTTCCCAGTGCACGCGCTCAGGGCAGTCGGGAATCCCGAAGCGGTTGTTGATACCGGTGCCCGGATGCTTGGAGATCATCTTGTAGGCCAGCTTGTGGGCGCGGATGTAGAGGCCGCCCCAGCCCTGGGTGTAGCAGATGAAGCCGGTGATGGTCATCGGGCCCTTGACGGTGGTGGGCAGCTTCTCGCCTTCGACTACGTCTTCCCAGTAGCGCGGGGTCTTGCCGCGGATTTCCTCTTTCGCGTAGAGAGCGTAGATCGCCTCGATTTCTTCCGGCGTGTAGACCTTCTGCTTCTTTTCCTTGAGATGGTCGTACTTGGTGCCGGTCTCGCGCGCGATGTCGCGGTCGGTGCGGAAGCACCATGAATCGGCGGCCGCCAGTTGGCTGCCGCTCTCGTCGAAAAAGTCGACGTGATAAATCTGCTGGATCGAACGGCCTGCGAAGCGCGTTTTGTGTTCGACCAGATCTTTCAGATAGGCGACGGTGGATATCTGCGCGTTGCGGCGGATCGGCTTCATCCAGTTGAAATCGGTGCCGGCGAACATGGCATGAATACCGGGCAGGCCGCCGACATAGCCGCTGATGATGCGGCTCAAGGCGAAGATGAAGGACGGCGGCGCGATGACGTCGCCGTAGCGCGTGGCCTTCGCATAGACCGGATCGCACCACAAGGGGTTGTCGTCGCCGATACCGTGCGCGTAATGGCGGATGTTGTCGCGCGTGGCCTCGTAACACCAGGGCTCCAAGGTGTTCTCGATCTTGACGCCGATCCGCTTGCGCAGATCGTCTAACGCCGGTGCGGTGATGCCGACAAACTCGCGTTGCATTTCCTGTGACATGACTTCTCCTTTATGGGATTTAATGCGAATGAATGACAAGACATCGCCCCTGTCGAGGTTGCCATGTCGGGGGTTGGGATCAGGTTTTGGCTTGCGCCGCGCGGTCGCGCAGCACCTTGCGGTTGATTTTTCCTGCCGGTGTTTTTGGCAGCTCCGCGACAAACTCGATCTGCCGCGGATACTCGTGCTGCGACAGCTGCTTCTTCATGAAGGCCTGGATGTCCGCAACCGGCGCGTCGCCGCCGCCACGGGCGACGATGTAGGCGCGTACCACCTGGCCGCGCAGCGTGTCGGGCACGCCGATCACCGCCGCTTCCAGCACCGCCGGGTGCTTCAACAGGCTGTTCTCGATTTCCACCGCGCTCATGGTCCAGCCGGCGGAGATGATCACGTCATCCGAGCGCCCCTCATGAAAGAAATAGCCATCGGCATCACGCCGGCCGCGATCCTTGATGAAGAACCATTCGCCCTTGCGCTTGACCGCGATCTCGCCGGATTCGCCAGGCGGCAACTCCTGCCCTGCATGATCGACGATCGCCACTTGCCAGCCTGGCACCGGTTTACCCAGCGATCCGGGCTTGACGTGGTAGTCCTTGAAGCCGGGGTAGTTGGCGATCACCACGCCGACCTCGGTGGTGCCGTACATGCTGCAGGCCGGGCTACCCAGGGTGCGTAGGACCCAGGCGGCGGTATCGTCATCGATCGGCTCGCCGGTGAACGAGATTTTCGGGATCGAAAGGCGGCCCGGCTGCAGCAGGTTGGCATGGCGGATCATGCGGTACACAGTGGCGGCAGCGGCGAAGTTGTCGATCTTCAATTGTTCCAGGGCCTCGACGATGCGTGCCGGATCGAAGCGCCCCGAATAAGCGCCGATGTGGATGCCCAGCGCCAGCGGTGCGATGGTGCCGTGCCACAGGCCGTGCCCCCAGGCCGGCGAGGACGGGCAGAAATAGCGGTCGCCGGGCTTGAGGCCCACGCCATAGAGCGCGGCGATCATCAGCGTGACCACCGCACGATGCGAGTGGCGCACCGCCTCCGGCAACTCGCGCGTGGTGCCCGAGGTGTACTGGAAAATCGCCAGGTCGTTGGCCCGGGTTTCGCTCTTGAATGCCGGGCTCTCGGCTGCCAGTTCGGCCCAGAACGTTTGATTCACCTGCACCACCAGCATGTCGGGAAACTGCGCCGCCATGGCGGCTACGTCGCCATCAACCAGCAGCAGCCGCGGCTTGCAGTCGTTGATGCGTAAGCCCAGGCCTTCGGGCCCGAACAGCGTGAACAGCGGCACGCCGATGGCGCCGCGCTTGACCGCGCCGAACATGCCGACATAGAAGCCAAGCGATGGCTCGAGCATCACCGCGACCCGTTCGCCGCGGTCTATGCCGCGGCGTACCAGCCAGTTGGCGAAGCGCCCGGTCAGATCGGACAGCTTGGCGAAGTCGTGATGCTCAAGCCTGCCATCGGCGAACTTGATGCTCACCGCCGTGCCTTTGGCCGCATGGCGGTCGAGGCATTCGTGCGCCAGGTTCATGCTCTCGGCGTTGCCGTCGAACAGTTGCCACAGTTTGTCCCATGAAAATCCGGCCAGGGCCGCAGGCTGGGAATCGATGTCGGTAATCATGGTCATGGGCGTCGATCTCTTCTGTGGCTGTTCAGTTCGGCTGGCAAGGTGTGGTTCGCAAGCGCGTCAGGCAACGACGCCATCGGCTTGCAGGCGCACCAGGTCGGCGTCGCCAATCCCCAGCAGGGTCTTGAACACATAAGCGTTGTGCTGACCCAGCAGCGGCGCGCTGGCGCGAATCTCGGGCCGGCTATGCTCCATGTTCCACGGCGTGCGATACAGCAGCTCCGGCCCCGAGATCGGGTGCGTCACGCCTTGGCGCAGGCCGCGCGCCGCGAAATGCGGGTCGGCCCATTGGGCGGGAATATCCTGCACCGGAGAGCAGGCGATTCCCGCGTCACGCAGCAAAGCCACGAGGGCCGCTTGCTCACGCGCTGCGGTCCATTGCACCAGTCCGCGATCCAGCTCGGCGGCGCGCGCGACACGCGCTTGCGCTTGCGCTAAGGCCGGGTCCGCCGCCCACGTCGGCCGCTCCATCAAGCCGACCAGAGTCTGCCACTGCGCGTTGTCGGCGACCGCGACCGACACCCATCGGTCGGCCCCGGCAGCCGGATAGATGCCGTGCGGCGCCATTTGCCGATGTCGATTGCCGGTGGGCACCGCGTCGCGCCCGTTCATGAAGTGATCGATCACAGGTTCGGCCACCACCGCCAGCAAGGCCTCGATCTGCGACATGTCGATGTGCTGCCCGCGCCCGCTGGCCTCGACCTCGAGGATCGCCGCAAGCAGCGGCAGCAGGCCGTGAATCGCCGCGTTCGGATCGCCGTAGCCGAAGTTCATCATGCCGATCGGCTCGGCATCAGCGTAGCCGATCAGCGCTTCGAAACCGCAATAGCTCGACATGATCGGCGCATAGGCGCGCATGCCGCTCGCCGGCCCGGTCTGGCCGGCGGCTGCCAACGAGAGGTAGATCAGGCGCGGGTTCTGTGCACTGAGTCGCGCATAGCCAAGCCCCACGCGATCAAGCGCACCCGGGCTCAGGTTCTCGACCACGATGTCGCTCAAGCCAACCAGTTGATCGATAAGCCCCTGCGCCGCCGGCGCCTTGAGATTGAGGGTGATGCCCAGCTTGTCATGGTTGGTCTGGTGAAAATACGGCCCGATCTCGATGCTCGGACCCGACGCCGGCCGGCCGTCAATCAGCGGCCGGCCGCGCAAGCGCGAGCTGTCGAGCCGCTCGCCGTGCTCCACCTTGATCACCTCGGCGCCGAATTCGGCCAGCATTGAGGTCAACAGTGGCCCGGACCAGACCCAACTGAAATCGAGCACGCGCAAACCTTCGAGCGGCCGCAGCGGCAGCGATTCAGGCTTGGATGCGGCCACTTGCGCTTCGCTCATGCCGTGACCGCATGCGCTGCGCCGCGCAGCTCATCGATGACCTCGGATGTATGCTGGCCCAGGCGCGGCGCGGCAAGCGGCACGAGCGTTTGCCGATCAGCGCGCAGCCAGGGCACACCCGGCACCGTGATGGCGCCGTGCTTGGCATGCGGGATGTGGCGGAAAAATCCACGATACGCGAACTGCGGCGAGGCCACCACTTCGGCCATCGTGCGCAAAGGCCCGAGAGGAAAGCCGTGCTGTTCCGCCAGACGCATCAGCTCGGCGCGCGTGTGTTGCATCAACCACGGCGTGATGAGCGCGTCGACTTCATCCGGATAATCGCGGCCCATCGCATGCAGATCCTGATAGCGCGGATCGGCGGTCCACGGCGGTTGTCCCATGGCCTGCACCAGGCGCGCCCATTCATGGCGCGCACGGCCGATCAGGCATACCGCACCATCCTTGCAGGGCAGGATCACGTAGGGATAGGGGCCGCCGGAGGCGAAGGCACGGCGCCCGGCACGCGCCCACTTCTGCAGGCCGTAGTACAGGTAGATCATGCCGTTGGATCCGGCGGCGGCGGCGAAGATGTCGGCACTGGCGATATCGATGCTTTCGCCCGCAGTCGCGCCGCCCCGCTGCGGCCAGCGGCGGCGCGCAATCAGTGCCATCAACACCGCCGCCGCGCCGTGCGCGCCGGCCTGGTAATCGGCCTGCAGCAGCGGCACGATCAGGGGTTCGCGCTGCGCTTCGCCAATCACCCAGGCTGTACCGCTGGCGGCATAGGCATCGATGGCCTGCGCCGGCACCAAGGCGTTCGGCCCGCTGTCGCCAAATACTGAAAGACTGACCACGATCAGGCGCGGATAGCGCGCACGCAAGGTGGCCGCATCCAGCCCGAGGCGGCGGCGCAACTCGAGTGACTGGTTGGTCACAAACACATCGGCGCGTGCGATCAGCGCGTGGAGCACCTGCATGCCGCCCGCGCTATCGACGTCAGCTACGACGCTGCGCTTGCCGCTATTCAAAAAAATGAAAATGCCGGAACTCTCGGGGTCGGCAACATCTCCCGGAAACGGCCCGTAACCGCGCGCCGCATCGCCCGCCGGTGCCTCGACCTTGTCTACTTGCGCGCCGAATTCGCCCAGCAGTTTCGTGCAGTAGGCCGCAGCGATCAGCTCACCCCATTCGACAACGCGAATGCCGCTGAGCGAGTTGATCATGGCGCGCGCGTAGCCGCATCGATGCGGTCGATCACGCCGTCCTGCGCCAACCGGTCGAGCGCAGCATCGTCCAGACCCAATTCGCGCTGTAGCACCTGCCGGGTGTGCTGCCCGAGAACGGGCGAAGGTTCGAGCGGCGGCTGACTTGCGCCGGGAAACTTGATCGGCCGCCCGACCATGCGAATCGGCCCGGCGCGTGGATGCATGGTTTCGACCACCATCTCGCGCGCCACCGAGTGCGGATGGTTGAGCGCCGCCCCGACCCCGAGTACCGGCGCGTTCGGCACGTCGGCTGCGGTGAGCCGCTCAGCCCACTCAGCTACCGTGCGGGTTTGGGTCACCGCACCAATCATCCGGTCCACTTCGGCGCGGTGCTGCAGGCGCAGCACGGTCGAATTGAAGCGCGCATCATCGGTCCATTCGGGATGCTCGAGCGCCGCACACAGCCGCCCCCAGAAACCCTGCGTCAGGCAGGCGATGATGATCTGGCCATCGCTGGCCGGAAACGACCCGTACGGCACCACGCTGGGATGGCTGGTACCGACCGGCTGCGGGTCGCGGCCAGTCAAGAAATACAGTTGCGACAGATAACCCAGCATGGCCAGCATGCCGTCATGCAGGCTGATGTCGACTATGCGCCCGCGTCCGGTGGCGTGGCGCTCGTGCAATGCCGACAGAATGCCGATCGAGCCGAAAATACCGCCGGTCAAGTCGCCCAGCGGCACCCCCAGTTTCACCGGCGGTGTTCCGGCCGCGCCGTTCACGCTCAGCATGCCGCTCATGGCCTGGGTCACGATGTCGAACGAAGGCTTGTCCCTGAGCGGGCCGGAGAGGCCGAACCCGCTGACCGCGCAGTAGATCAGGCGCGGGTTGATCTGCGCCAGCTTTTCATAATCGAGCCCCAGGCGTTGCATCACGCCAGGGCGGAAATTCTCGACCAGCACGTCGGATTTGGCCACTAAGTCGCGCAGCAATTGCGCGCCGCGCGGCTCCTTAAGATCGATCACCAGGCTTTTCTTTTGCCGGTTCAGCGCGATGAAGTAATGACTTTCACCGCCGACGAAGGGCGGAAAGGTGCGGGTGTCATCGCCATGGCCGGGCGTTTCGATTTTCAGTATCTCGGCACCCAGATCGCCCAGCAACTGGGTGACGAAGGGCCCGGCCAGCACGCGCGACAGGTCGAGCACCTTGAGCCCGGCCAGTGGTCCGGGCCAGGTTGCCAAACCGCCGTCCCCGACACTGCTGGCCGCGCCGGCAGCGTCACCACTGACCGCGTCAATCATGCGACCGGCAACTCCACCTCGGCATAACCCTTGATCGACAAGGCGCCGACCTGATTGACGCCCTGCACTTCGCATTGCACCAGATGACGCCCGTCCGCAACGCTCTTGCCGGTCACCGTGCCGCTGCACCAGACTGCATCGCCAACCGGGTTATGGCGGCGGATCTGGGTGTTCAGACGCCGCAGGAAACCATCGTCGCCGATCCAATCGGTCAGCATGTGCGACATCCAAGCCACCCGCTCCGGCCCGAAATCATAGGCGGCCGGCACGCCGACGGTGCGCGCGAAGTCGTTGTCCCAATGCACCCGCACCGGCGGCTCCGGCACGTTCTGCTGGTTGCGCGGCGCCAGCTTCTTGTGGCGGTCGTAATACTGGTAGGCGATGCGGTGATTGTGCATCGCGTAGTTGCCCCAGGCCTGCATGAAGCACACCGCGGCGGTCACCGTGTAGGGGCCCTTGAGCATGGTATCGATGGCGTCGCCCACCTGCACGTCCTGCCACAGGCGCTTGGCGCGGCCGCGCGGCTTTTCCTGGCGGTACTGCGCGAAACAGCGCTCGATCTCTTCATCGCTGTAGACGTGCATTTCCTCCAGCGCTTTCTCGTACTTGGTGCCGGATTCGCGCGCGGTGTCGCGCTCGGTGCGAAAACACCATGAATCCGCCTCCGCCAACTTGGTGTCGTGCTGGTCGAAGAACTGCACGTGATAGATCTGCTGGAAAGAGCGGCCGGCGAAACGCGTCTTGTGCTCGACCATATCCTTCAAGGTGGCGACGGTGCGCATGGTGGTGCCGACGCGGATCGGCTCGAACCAGCGCCAGTCGGTGCCGGCGAACATGGCGTGCACGCCGGCCAATCCCTCGACCGCGCCGCTGACGGTATTTTCGGTCGAATAGAGGATGGCTGGCGGCGCCAGTTGCCCGCCCCAGCGGGACCCCGTGCCATAGCCGGGATCGATCCAAAGCGGATTGTCGTCGCCGATGGCGCGCGCGAAATTGCGCGCCGCGTCGCCGTTGATCTCGCGGTAAAAGGGCGCGGTGACGCGGCTGATCGGCTTGCCGATGCGCGAACGCAGCTCGGCTACGGCTTCATCGGTGATGGTTGCGAAACCCATACTGCGACTCCCAAAAGTGCGATCGGCGCTGCCACGGGGCGTGGCGGCGCACAAGTATTCCAAAGTCCGGACGTGACAAGCTTATGATTCCGAGTATAGAATAGTTGTTCTGCTAACACAACATCCGGATCGCTGCGGGGAGATCGTCAATGGCGCTGCCGATGCAAGGAATTCGCGTTCTCGAACTCGGCGACTTCCTGCCGACCGCGTTTTGCTGCATGCAACTGGCCGACTTCGGGGCCGAGGTCATCCGTGTGCAAGCGCCGGCGAAAGCCGCCGCCGGTCGTCGCGCCGAGCAGGCGGCCCAGGTGCCGGCCGAGCAGCGCTCACCGTTCCAGGCCGACCCCGCTTTCGACAGCACCGGTCGCAACCGCCGCTCGATCGTGCTCGACCTCAAAAGCGAGCAGGGCCAGGCCGTCGGCCGCCGGCTCGCCGCCACCTGCGACGTGCTGGTCGAAGGCTTTCGCCCGGGCGTGATGGACCGTCTCGGCCTGGGATACGCGGCCTTGTCGCAGGACCATCCGGGCCTGGTGTATTGCTCGGTTTCGCTGTTCGGCCAGACCGGCCCCTACCGCGACTGGCCCGGGCACGACCCGCTGGGGCTTGGCGTCGCCGGCCTGCTGCACCTGAACAGCGACCCCGGGGACAACGTGCCGCGCCTGGTGGGCACACCGGTCGGCGACATCAGCGCCGGCCTGCACGCGAGCATCGGCATTCTGCTTGCGCTACGGGCGCGCGATGCGAGCGGATCCGGCCAGCACATCGACATCAGCATGACCGACGCCAGTCTGGATTTTTCGATTCTGGCGTCAGTGCAGGCGCTGCAAGGCACGACAGTGCCGCGCCTGAACCGGCCCAATCCGGTGTCCGGCGTGTGGCAGACCGCCGACGCCAAGTACCTGTGCACCACCAATCTTGAGCCGCATCACTGGGCCAATTTTTGCCGCGCCATCGGCCTGCCCGAACTGATTCCCTTGCGCTACGACCGCAGCCGACGCGACGAGTTGTTCGAGACCGTGCGTGCGCGCATGCAAACGCGCACCCGTGATGCCTGGCTGGCAATCTTCCATGGCAGCGACGAAAGCCAGGCGGCGCCGGTCAACGAAATCCACGAAGTGTTCGCCGATCCGCATGTGCAGGCGCGTGACATGGTGATCAATTGCGAAGACCGCAATGGCAGGCCCGGCCGCCAACTGGGGTTCTCGATCAAGTTGGGCGACACTCCCGCGCAATTGCGCAGCGTGGCGCCGCTGCCGGGTGACGACAGCCGCGCGCTGCTTGCGGAGATCGGCTGTGACGATGCCGAGATCGCGCGCCTGATCGACGCTGGCGTCGTCGCCGGCGCAGCGGCATGAAAATCGAGGTGCGCACGCCGCAACAAGAAACACGTGTCGGTCCTGCTGCAAAGGAAATCGCATGAAAACAGCCTTGGTCGTCGGCGGCACCGGTCCCACCGGCCCTTTCATCGTCAACGGCCTGATCGATCGCGGCTTTGAGGTGACGATCTTCCACAGCGGCTTTCACGAGGTGGAATTCAAGCGCGAGATCGAACACATTCACAACGACCCGCACTTTCGCGAGACCTTCGAAGCCGCGATCGGCAAACGCAAATGGGACCTGGTGATCTTCGGCTATGGCCGGCTCAAGCTGGCTGCCGACGTGTTGCGCGGCCACACCGGGCGCCTGATCGCACTGGGCGGCGCCACCGGCACGGCAGCCGGGCCACAGGACCCCGGCTGGGGATCCTTGGGCCAGCATGTGAATGTGGATGAAGCCACGACCGTGATCGAGACCGATGCCGAACGCAACAAGTTCGGCTTTCGCATGGCCGAAGCCGAGGCCGCGCTGTTCATGGCGCATGCCCAGGGCCACTACAACGCCACCTACATCGGCTATCCGATCCTTTATGGCCCGCGCCAGCCAGGTCCGCACGACTGGTGCATCGTGCGCCGCGTGCTCGATGGCCGGCGCCGCTTCGTCATCGCTGACGGCGGCATCAAGATCGAGAGCCGGGCCTATGTCGAGAACGCCGCCCACGCCACCCTGCTGGCGGTGGATCGGCCGGAAGCCGCACGCGGCCGCAAGTACGCGATGGCCGACGAAAAGCTCTACACCATGCGCCAGCGCATCGAGGCGATCGCGCGCCACCTGGGTCACGCGTTCGAATTCGTCGATATGCCCTACGACCAGGCGCGCCCCTGCCACGTGCTGTGGCGCCACTCGCGCCTGCACCGCGTGCGCGACACCCACCGCATCCGTGACGAGCTGGGTTATCGCGACCCGGTCGCGGCCGACGTGGCGCTCGCAAGGAGTGTTGACTGGCTGGTTGCGAATCGACCGCAGGCGGACAGCGAATCCGAGGCGCAACTGGGCGACCCCTTCGACTATGTGCGCGAGGACCGCCTGATCGATGACTGGCAAGCCTGTCAGGCGCGCCTGCCGGCCGTCGATTACCCGCTGCCGCCACCGGCGCATATCTATCGGCATCCCAGCCAACCCAACGAACCGTGGTCGCGGCCGCCGGCGCAGCCGCGCGACGGCACCTACCGCCCCTATTGATGCAGCCTCTGCAAGCCGCCGGCCGCGCATGAAACGGCTCGATGCAGCCACGCTCGACCTGCGCGCCATCGTGCGCTTAGGCGACAGCGTGGTGGTGGGCGAAGCCGCGGCCGAGCCACAGACGCTCACCGAAGCCCTGGTGGCGCAGCGCGCCGATCTGGGCCGCATCCATGTTTTCCTTGGCGTCGCCATCACCGCCACCTTTGCCCCGGCGCACCACGATCATTTCGACTTCAGCGGCTTTTGCGGCGCGGTCACCAACCGGCGCCTGATACGCGCCGGCTGCATGGATGTGATCCCCTGCCACTTTTCGCAGGTGGGCGGCCTGTTCCGTAGCGGGATGCAGCGCTGCGACGTGGCGCTGGTGCAGGTGAGCCCGCCCAACGAGCGCGGCGAATACAGTTTGGCGCTGGCCAATGACTACATGCGCCCGGCGTTGGAGCGCGCGCGCGTGGTGGTGGCCGAGGTCAACCACAACGCACCGCAGACGCCCTGCGTGCGGCCGCTCCAGGCACACGAGATCGATTTTTTCGTCGAAACCGAACGCCCGCTGATCGAGCTCAAGCCGGCTACGATCGGCGCGATCGAGCAGCGCATCGCACGTCACGTCGAACCCTTGATAGCGGATCGCGCCACCCTGCAGATGGGCATTGGCGCGCTGCCGCAGGCGGTGCTCTCGCTCTTGGCAAGCCGGCGTGACCTGGGCGTGCACTCCGGCATGATCGGCGACGCGGTGGTCGACCTGATGGAATGCGGCGCGGTCAGCAATGCCCACAAGGGTGTCGACCAAGGCGTGACCATCGCCGGCGTATTGATCGGCAGCCGCCGCCTGTACCGCTTCGTGCATCGCAACCCGGCGCTTCTGCTGTGCCCGACCGAAACCACGCATGGGGCGGAGGCGCTATCGCGCGTCAAGCGCCTGACCTCGATCAATTCGGCGCTTGAAGTCGATCTGTCCGGCCAGGTCAATGCCGAGGCCTTCGGCAGCGACTACTTAGGCGCCATCGGCGGCCAGGTCGACTATGTGCGCGCCGCCGGTCGCTCCGACGGCGGTGTATCGATCATCGCCCTGCCCAGCACCGCCGGTAGCGAGCGGGTCTCGCGCATCGTCGCCAGCCTGTCCGGCCCGGTAACCACCGCGCGCAGCGATGTCGACGTGATCGCCACCGAACATGGCACGGCGCGTCTGCGCGGCATGACGCTCACGCAACGCGCCAAGGCGCTGATCGCCATCGCCGCGCCCGAACATCGCGAGGCCCTGGCGGCACAGGCCGCCGTCGTTGGCTCCCGCACATAAGCGGCACGAAAGCAGGCCATGGCAAAAAACACGCAGACCTCTGCGCCACCGAGCGCGCCCACGCATCAGGCGCCAGCGGTGGCGCGCGCCATCGGCGTCCTCAAACTGCTGGCGCGCATGCGCGTGCCCATGGGCGTCAACGCCATCGCCCGCGAACTGGACGTCGTGCCAAGCTCCTGCCTGCATATCCTGCGCGCTCTGGCCGACGACGGGCTGGTCCAGGTCGACCCGCGCAGCAAGCAATACGCGTTGGGGCTGGGCCTTCTGACACTGGCGCACGACATGCTCGGCCGCAACCTGTTTGCGCAACTGGTGCAGCCTGAACTGGAAACCATCGCACGCAAATACGGCGCGACCGCGACCGCGGTGGAACTCGACGGCCGCGAGCGCATGGTGGTGGTGGCCGTGGCGCAGGCGCCGACCTTCCTACAGATCCAGGTCGGCGTCGGCAGCCGCTTTCCCGCCTACATCAGCGCCACCGGGCGCTGCGTAGCAGCGGCTTCAGGCCTCAACCCCGCGCAACTGAAACAGCGTTTCGCCGCGCTGAAGTGGCAATCGCCGCCGCCATTCGAAGAGTGGCTGCGCCAGGTCGAAGCGGTGCGCAGCAATGGCTACGCGGTCGATCACGGCAACTACATCGCCGGCTTCACCATCGTGGCGGCACTGGTTGCGGGTGCCGACCAGACGCAGCGAGCGATTTCGATCGTCGCGGTCTCAGAACAGGTGGCGGCGAAGCAACGCGCCGCCCTGGAGCGGGATACCCGCGAAATGGCGGAACGCGTCACCGCGCGGCTGCGCGGCCTGCGTTGAGGCAGGGCTTGACGATTACTGCGGCTTGATGTTGGTAGACTTGTCGACATTACATGAGTTTGGCGATACGCTTGCATCACATCCAGCGCGGTACGGGTAAACGGACCCACCGTGAAAAGCTGTGACCCCGGAAGCGGGAACAAACCCTGCTACGGCTACGGCCTCATGCGATCCAGGAATCAGCGAAACTGGTCGGAACAGGATTCAGTTCGAAACGGGAACCTTCGATTTTGGTAATCTTGCTTTGATTTCGAGGAACGCTTCATGACCACTGTGCAAATCAACCTGCCCGACGAATTGGCACAGGAGGCAGCCACTGCAGGACTGCTGTCACCAGAGGCGATAGAGACGATGTTGCGCGAGCAACTGCGCCGCCGCGCTGGCGTCGCGCTGCAAGCGATGTGGCAGCGCCGGCCGCTGGAAGAACTAACGCCCCGGATCGAGCAGGAAATCGTCGAGGAAGTGCGCAAGGTGCGCGCCGAACGGCGCATGCACGAAACACGCTAATGCCGGATTCGGCACATCCGCCACTACGGCTGATGCTCGACACAAATGTTGTGATCGCCGGGCTCTTGTGGAACGGACCGCCTCGGCGCTTGATCGAATGGGCCATCGAGGGGGAATCTGTCGAACTCTTCAGCAGTCCGGTGCTGCTTGATGAACTGGCGCGTTCACTGAGCTACCCGAAGTTCGCCGCACGCATTGAAGGCTTTGGCACCGATATAGCGGCGCTGGTGGCGCAGTACACCGCGCTGGTGTCACTGGTGATGCCTGCCAGCGTGCCGCGCGTGGTGGCCAACGATGCCGATGACGATCATGTGATCGCCGCTGCCATCGCGGCGCGCGCCGAATTGATCGTGACCGGCGACCGCAAACATCTGCTCCCTATCGGCTCTTACGAAGGCATCGCCATCGTCACCGCACGCGAAGTGATCGACAAGCTTGAAGCGAGAAGCAGGTCTTGATCGCACTTGTATCACCCACCCTGGCGATGTAGCAGGGATTCAGTCCGTCATTGATGTTTCCGGTTTCCGCGTGCAATCAGGGCCGCTTGCGTGGGCTTCTTTGAAGAACGGCGCCGCCACTATTGCGGCTTTACGCCGCACCTATTGCGGCTTGATATTGGCGGCCTTGATCAGGGTGCGCCATTTCACCGTTTCGGCCGCCTGAAATTCCGCCAGAGCCTCGGGCGAGCCGCCGCCGCCGGCACCGGCCTGCGCCTCGATCCAGGCCTTGACATCCGGCATTGCCAGCGCCTTCGCAATATCCGCATTCAGGCGCGCGATGATCGCCACCGGCGTGCCGGCCGGCACATACATCGCGTACCAGGCGGTAACCTCATAACCGGGAACGCCGGCCTCGTTTAAGCTGGGAATCTCGGGTGCCGCCGGATTGCGCTGCGCGCCGGTGATGGCGATGGCGCGCAAGGCGCCGGAGCGCACATGCGGCAGCACCACCGGCGCGTTGTGGAACATCATCTCGATGTG
>JAYVWK010000263.1:0-17388 GCA_043786185.1 Burkholderiales bacterium | reverse complement strand
GTGGAATTCGAGCATCACATGCAAGTGACGCGGATTTTCGAGACCCCGCGCGTCACCCTGCCCTACTCCGACGAACAATGGAAGCAGATCGAAATTCTGGGCCAGCAGATCGACAGTCAGTTGAAAGCCGATGATGTGCGCCTGACCATGGGCGGTGAGCCGACCTTCGTGGCCGTGGACGACCCCGATAGCGCGGAGTGGAATACCGATGCCATGGGCCCCACCAAACGCGGCCTGGGCGCCAAGCTGCTCGACCGCCTGAAGGAACGCTACGCGCCACAGGGCCTCAAGCATTACGGTCAGGGCAAGTGGTATCCCGGCGAACAACTGCCGCGCTGGTCGCTCACCTGCTTCTGGCGGCGCGACGGCGAACCGGTGTGGAGCGACGCGGCGCTATTGGCCGACGAAAGCGCCGACTATGGCGCCACCGAGCAACACGCCGGCCAGTTCCTCAAGAGCTTGGCCGCACGCCTTGAACTCGACCCCAAGTACGTACTCCCCGCCTTTGAAGACACCTGGTACTACCTGTGGCGCGAGCGGCGCCTGCCGACCAACGTCGATCCTTTCGATTCCCGCCTGGAAGACCCGCTGGAACGCGAACGCCTGCGCAAGGTCTTCACCCAGGGCTTAGACAAGGTGGCCGGCCACGTGCTGCCGATCAAGCGCAGTACCGATGCGGCCTTGCGCTGGCTAAGCGGCTCCTGGTTCCTGCGCGAGGAGCGGTGTTACCTGATTCCCGGCGATTCGGCGATCGGCCTGCGCCTGCCGCTCGATTCGCAGCCCTGGGCCAAGCCCACGGACCAGCCGTGGATCCACGAGCCAGACCCAACCCAGGCCTTCGCACGCCTGCCGGTGCACCAGGAAATCGCCCGCCTGTTTCAATCGCCGCAGGACCGGGCGCGCAATCACGGCGCCTGGCTCGACGATCGGGCACCAGTAGCGCCAGGGACTGCGGGCAAGACCGCGGACGCACCGGCCGGCTTTCTGGAGTCGGCGGCATGGATCACCCGCTCGGCCATGTGCGCCGAGGCGCGCCACGGCGTGCTGTATATCTTCATGCCGCCGATGGCCAACCTGGAACACTATCTGGAGTTGGTAGCCGCGGTCGAGGCCACGGCTGCCGAAATGCAACTTCCGGTGGTGGTTGAAGGCTACGAGCCGCCGCGCGATCCGCGCTTAGAGCAGCTGCGCATCACGCCCGACCCCGGCGTGCTGGAAGTCAACGTGCAGCCGGCGCACGATTGGGACGAACTGGTCGCCAACACCACCTTCCTCTACGCGCAGGCACATCTGACACGCCTGACCACCGAGAAATTCATGGTCGACGGCAAGCACACCGGCACCGGCGGCGGCAATCACCTGGTAATGGGCGCCGCCACGGTGCTCGATTCTCCCTTTTTGCGGCGGCCGGATCTGCTCAAGAGCCTGATCGGCTACTGGCACAACCACCCCTCGCTGTCGTTCCTGTTCTCGGGCATGTTCATCGGCCCGACAAGCCAGGCGCCGCGCATCGACGAAGCGCGCAACGATTCGGTCTACGAGATCGAGATCGCATTCGCCGCGATCGACCGCCTGATGGCCCAGGGCGCTGGCGCCGGCCCGCCGTGGAAAATCGATCGCATCCTGCGCAACCTGCTGATCGATTCCTCCGGCAACACCCATCGCACCGAATTCTGTATCGACAAGCTGTATTCGCCGGATTCGGCTACCGGTCGCCTGGGCCTGCTGGAAATGCGCGCCTTCGAAATGCCGCCGCACGCGCGCATGTCGTTGACCCAGCAACTGCTGTTGCGCGCCCTGATCGCACGTTTCTGGCGCCAGCCGTTCCGCCCGCCCAACTTGATGCGCTGGGGCACCGAACTGCATGATCGCTTCATGCTGCCGCACTTCGTATGGCAGGATTTCAACGATGTGATCGACGAGTTGAACGCGGCCGGCTTCGGCTTGTCGGCCGACTGGTTCGACACGCACCTTGAATTTCGTTTTCCGCGCTATGGCGAGTTCGCCGCCGCCGGTGTGCATGTGGAAGTACGCAACGCGCTGGAGCCGTGGAATGTTCTGGGTGAGGAAAGCAGCGCCGCCGGTACTGCGCGCTACGTCGATTCCTCGTTGGAACGCCTGCAAGTCAAGGCCACAGGCCTGATCGATACGCGCCACGTGCTCACCTGCAATGGCCGGGCCGTGCCCTTGCAGAGGACCGGCCGGGTCGGCGAATTCGTCGGCGGGGTGCGCTACAAGGCCTGGGATCCGCCTTCCGCCCTGCACCCGACCGTAGGCACCGACGTACCGCTGGTGTTCGATCTGGTCGATACCTGGAATGCAAAAAGCCTGGGCGGTTGCCAATACCACGTGGCCCATCCGGGCGGTCGCAGCCACGAGGATTTTCCGGTCAACGCCAATGCCGCCGAAGGGCGACGCCTGGCGCGCTTTTTCAGCATGGGCCATACGCCGGGGCAGATCGAGGTAGCCGCCGAAAAGCGCAACCCGAACTTTCCGTTCACCCTGGACCTGCGCCGCACCTGAACGATGCCGGGTTGACTGCCGCGCCGCGGTTCGCGGCGCGGCAAATGCTAATCTGTTGCCCCTTTCGCCAAGCGCCTTTTAGCCGCCCAAAGAATTTCGTGCCCACGCAACTGCTGGACCAATATCCCCCTGCCCTGGCGCGTTACGACGAGATGCTCGGCGCGGCGCACAAACCGCGTGAGCACTGGCGCGCGATGTTCGACCAACTGGTCGAAACGCCGCCCGAGCGCATGCACGAGCGGGTACGGGAAATCGAGCGCCAGGTGCGCGAGAACGGCGTCACCTACAACGTCTATGACGATCCACAGGGCACTGACCGGCCGTGGGATCTCGACCTGCTGCCGCAAATCATTCCGGCCGACGAGTGGGCGCAGATCGAAGCAGCGGTGTGCCAGCGCGCGCACCTGCTCGATCGCATCCTGGCGGACGTCTACGGCCCGCAGCACCTGATCGCCGAAGGCCTGCTGCCGCCGGCGCTGGTGCATGGCAACGCGGCCTACCTGCGCCCGGCCCACGGCATCGTCGCGCCGGGCGGGGTGCGCCTGCATCTTTACGCCGCCGACATCGCGCGCGCCCCCGACGGCCGCTGGTGGGTGGTGGCCGATCGCACCCAGGCGCCCTCTGGTGCCGGATATGCGCTGGAAAACCGCCTGGCCATCTCGCGCGTGTTTCCCGACCTGTTTCGCGATCTCAAGGTGCAGCCGCTGGCGCGCTTTTTCGCCACATTGCGCGACAGCCTGGCGCACTGGGCGCCGCATGACAGCCTGGCGCCGATGATCGTGCTGCTCACCCCGGGCCCTTACAACGAAACTTATTACGAGCACGCGCTCCTGGCGCGCTACCTGGGCTTTCCGTTGGTCGAAGGGCATGACCTCACGGTGCGCAACGACTGCGTCTGGCTGAAAACCCTGTCAGGGCTGCAGCGTGTGCATGCGATCGTGCGCCGCCTCGACGACGATTTCTGCGACCCCCTGGAACTGCGCAGCGATTCCGCCCTGGGCGTGGCGGGGCTGGTGGAAGCGGCACGCCGCGGCAACGTGCTGATCGCCAACGGCCTGGGCGCCAACCTTTTGGAATCCGGCGCGATCCTGGGCTACCTGCCGGCGATCAGCGAGCGTCTGCTTGGCAGCCCGCTGAAAATGCCCTCGGTGGCCACCTGGTGGTGCGGTGAATCGGCGGCACTCGAACAGGCAGTGGCGCGCCTGGAAAAACTGGTGATCAAGCCGGCGTTCCCGCAAATGCGCATGGACGTGGTGTTCGGCCAGGACTTGAGCGAAGCACGGCGGCGCACGCTGCTGGAATCCATGCGCGCCCACCCCGACCGCTACATCGCCCAGGAACTGGTGCGCATTTCGCAGGCGCCGATCTGGGATCGTTCGCAACAGCGCCGCTTGAAGGCCGGCGCGGTCGGCCTGCGGGTCTATGCCTGCGCCACCCCCAACGGCTACGTCGCCATGCCCGGCGGCTTGACGCGCGTGGCCTCCGGGCCGGATGCACGGGTGATTTCGATGCAACGCGGCGGCGGCAGCAAGGACACCTGGGTGCTTTCGGCGGGCCCGGTCAGCCAGTTCAGCCTGCTCCGCCGCGCCGTCACCGTAGAGGACCTGGTGCGCAGCCCGCACAACCTTTCTTCGCGCGTGGCCGAAAATCTGTTCTGGTTCGGCCGCTATGCGGAGCGCTGCGACAACACCGCGCGCCTGTTGCGGGTGGCCTTGAGCCAACTGATCGACGACATGCCCGACTCTCTGGGGGGTGAATGGGGTGCGATCGTGCGCCTGTGTGGCAGCGCGGGCCTGTTGCCGCCTGCCACGAACCAACCCGCGAGCGACATCGAAGCAGCCTTGCGGCGCGCCGTTACCGACCCGGAAGTGGGCGGCCTCGCGTCTTGCCTGCGCCAGTTGTTTCGCGTCGCGTTTCAGCTGCGCGAACGTCTTTCGGTCGACAACTGGCGCGCCTTGAACCGCATGCTGCAACGCCTGGAGCGCTGGGAAAAGCGCACCCCGAGCATCGCCGAGGCCTTGAGCGAACTGGATTCGGCGACCACCTCGATGATGACCCTGGCCGGCTTCACGCTAGACGGCATGACGCGCGACCAGGGCTGGCGCTTTTTGTCGATCGGGCGCCGCGTCGAGCGCATGCAGTTCCTGTGCGGCACGCTTAACGCGGGGCTTGACATGCACAACGATGCCGATCTCGACTGGCTGCTGGAGCTGGCCGACAGTATCGTCACCTACCGCTCGCGCTACATGGCGCGCCCGCAGTGGCTAGCGGTGTTGGATCTTCTGATCCGCGACGAAAGCAATCCGCGATCGATCGCGTTCCAGCTGCTGGGCCTGGCGGAATACCTGCACCGGCTCACCGAAACCTACGGAGAATGCGGCGCCGCGCCCCTGACCCCGCTGATTGAAGCCATGAACCACCTCGACCCGGAGCGCGACTTGGCGCCGGGCAGCCCGGCCTTGCGCAGCTTCATGGATGCAGTGCGCAGTGAATCCCTGGCCCAGGCCGAGCGCATCAACCAGCGCTTTTTCAGCCACGCTGACCAGCTCGGCCGCCAGATGCAGATGCAGTCACAGTCACAGTCGCGATGAGTGCGGCGCTGGTGGACACGCGCGCCGCAGCCGACACGCTGCGGCTGCGGGTGGTGCATGAAACGCGCTATCGTTACGCCAGCTCGGTGACGCTGTCACGCCAGTTGCTGCACCTGACACCGCGTCCCCTGCCCAGCCAACAGGTGATCGCGCACCGCATCGCGGTGCAGCCGGCGCCGGCTGAAAGCATTGCCGGCCGCGACTATTTCGGCAACCCGACCAGCCAGGCGGTGATCACCGCGCCGCACCGCGCCCTCTCGGTGCTGGCCGAGTCGACCGTCGAGTTGCGCTCGCGCACGGTGGCGCAAGACTCCGGAAGCATTGGCTGGGAGGCCGCGCGCGACGCCTTGAGCCGGCTTGGCAGCGCCGCCGCGCTCGATGCCGCGCGCTTCCGCTTCGAATCACCGCATGTAGCACTTGGCGGCGCCATCCAAACCTATGCCGCCGACGTGTTCGCGGCGCGCCGCGCCTTGTGGCCGGCCTTAGCCGACTTAAGCGCGCGCATCCACGAGGAGTTCGAATTCGACGCCACCGCCACCGACATTGCCACCCCGCTCGAAGAAGTGCTGGATCACCGCCACGGCGTGTGCCAGGACTTCGCGCACCTGATGATCGGTTGCCTGCGCAGCCGCGGGCTGGCGGCACGCTATGTCAGCGGCTACATCCTGACCATGCCGCCGCCCGGCCGGCCGCGCAGAATCGGCGCGGACGCCTCCCACGCCTGGGTATCGGTGTATTGCCCGGGCCATGACCCCGCCGCGGGCGACTGGATCGACTTCGATCCGACCAACAACTGCAGCATCGATCGCGACCACGTCACGCTCGGCTGGGGCCGCGATTTCAGCGATGTGACGCCGGCGCGCGGCGTCACCCTGGGTGGCGGGGCGCAGGAACTTTCGGTGCAGGTCACGGTGAGCCCGGACGACAGCGGGCCGGATTGATGAGGCGCTTGGCCGCAAGCGGCCAAGTCATAAGGGGCTATGCTCTGCCCTTCCAGGCACGTCGGAGCAGTCATGGACAACCAGCAACTCGCAGAGCTGCTGTCGGGCATCGCCAAAGCCAACAATGCGAATCCCGATGGTTTGACCGCGACCGCTGCGCCGATGCCGGCGGCCCGGGACGCAGGCGACGACAGTCTCGACTTCGCCAGGAGTTGATGTTGCGAACGATGCCGCTGGTGCTGCAAACCGCGGCCGCGCACTGTGCCGCCCCCGCCATCCTGGTGCTCGACACCAATATCTGGCTGGACCTGCTGGTGTTTCACGATCCGCGCGTAGCCTGGCTGGGCACGGCTTTAGAGGCTGGGCGATTGCGCGCGATGATCGACGCCTTTGGTCTGGCCGAACTGACGCGCGTACTGGCCTACCCGCTCGGGCGTTTCGCAATCGCACCCGGCGAGCGCGCCGGCATCCTTGACGCCTGCCGTTGCCTCGCATTTGAATTCACGGCGGTGCCGGGCACCAGCATGCCACCCCTGCCGCGTTGCCGCGACCGACACGACCAGCCGTTTCTCGAACTGGCGCGGGCCTGCGGCGCGCGCTGCCTGATCACCAAGGATCGCGATCTCTTGATGCTGGCGCGCCGCTTGCGCGCAATCGCCGCATTCGTGATCGTGACGCCGGCCGATGCGCACCGGTTGCTGGCACTGCAGGTTGAAACGGATGCCGTGGCGCGCAACGGCTAGAGCTTCGACCAACCAGGCTCGTCACGGTCAAGCAGGCGCTGGACCGACGCGAAAAAAAGCTCGCTCTGCTGGCGCTCGCCGGCGATCTGTGCCGCCACGCGCGCGCACAAATCCGGCGCGATGGTGCGCAGTGGCCGCCCGGCGGCCGCCTGTACGGCCAGCACCTGATGCATGCAGGCACGCTCGAGGTAATACAGATCGTCGAAGGTCCAGGCCACCGAGGACCCAACCACGGTTACGCCGTGGCTGGCCATGAACATCACATCGCGCCCCTTGAGTTGTGCGGCAATGCGCCGCCCTTCGGCGGCATCCAGCGCCACGCCGTTGTAGCGGTCGTCATAGACGATGCGCTGGTAGAAGCGCAATGCGTTCTGGTTGCACCACTCCACCCGGCCATCGGTGATAAGGGTGAGCGCGGTGGCGAACGGCATGTGGGTGTGCATCACGCACTTGGCGTGCGGGTTGGCCTGATGGATATGACTGTGAATGAAGAATGCGGTCGGCTCCAGCGAATGCCGACCGTCGATGATGTTGCCGCCGGCATCGATCAGCAGGATGTCGCCGGCGGTAACCTCGCCCCAGTGCAGGCCCTGCGGGTTGATCAGGTAGCGATCCGGCGCCAGTTCCAGGCTGAAATGGTTGCACACGCCTTCGTTCAAGCCCAGGCGCGCGGCCCAGCGCAGGGCGGCGGCCAAGTCGATGCGGCCCGCATCGAGCGTACTGCGTTTGCGGGGTTTGCGGCTGGCCATAAAGTCTCCTTGCTTGTGCGGGTAGTCAAATGTTCAGGTGCAGCTCACGCCGCCGCCGGGCGCCGAAACACCCAGCGATCCGCGCTCGAGGCGCGCGCCATGTAAACGTAACCGGCGGCATCGAATTGTTTCAGTTTTTCCACGTTGGTCAAGCGATGTTTGCTCGCATAGCGCACCATCATGCCGCGCGCCTTCTTGGCGTGAAAGCTGATGATCTTGAACTTGCCCGTGGTGGCGTTCCAGTCCTCGAACACCGGCGTGACGATCCGCGCCTTTATTTCCTGCGGCTGCACCACGCCGAAGTATTCCTCGGAAGCCAGGTTGATAAGCACCGGCACCTTGTCAGTGGCCAGCAAGCGGTTCAATGCGGAAGTGACTTGCGAACCCCAAAACGCGTAGAGGTCGGACCCGCGCTCGGTCGCAAGCCGTGTGCCCATTTCCAGCCGGTAGGGCTGCATCAGGTCGAGCGGTCGCAGCACGCCGTACAGGCCGGACAGAATGCGTAAACGCGCCTGTACATACTCGAACTCGCGCTCGCTGAAATCCTCTGCCGCCACGCCGTCGTACACGTCACCGGCAAACGCCAGCAGCGCCTGCTTGGCGTTGTGCGGTGTGAACGGCGGTTTCCACTGGGCATAGCGCGCCACATTGAGCGCGGCCAGTTTGTCCGACAGCGTCATCAGGTTGGACACCTGCGGCGCATCCAGCTTGCGCAGGCGGGCGATCAGGCGCCGTGATTCCTTCAGGTGCTCGGGCTGGGTGAATACGGGCGTCGCCGCGGGCGACTCGTAATCCAGCGTCTTGGCGGGGGAAATGACCATCAGCATCAGTGTGTGTCCTTCATCGTCAGCATGGCGGCGACATGCCGGGCGATCGCCATCGCCGCGGTCAGCCCGGGCGACTCGATGCCGTACAGGTTGACCAGTCCCAAGACGCCATGGGTTTCCGGGCCGTGAATCAGGAAGTCGCGGGCCGCTTCATGCGGCGCGGAGATTTTCGGGCGGATGCCGCAATAGCCCGGCTGCAGGGCGCCATCGGGCAGGCCCGGCCAGTATTTGCGAATCTCGCTGTAGAAGCTGGCGGCGCGCCCGGGGTCGACCGCATAGTCGACCTGGTCTATCCATTCAACGTCAGGCCCGAAACGGGTCTGGCCGCCCAGGTCGATGGTCAGATGCACCCCCAGCCCGGCAGCCTCGGGCACCGGGTAGATCAGCCGTGAGAATGGCGATTTTCCGCAGAGCGAGTAGTAGTTGCCTTTGGCGTAAAAGGTCGGCGGCACCGAATCCTGCGGCAATCCGGCAAACTTGCGCGCCAGCGCCTGGGCATACAGCCCGGCACTGTTGATCACCATGCGCGCATGCAGCTCGATGGGCTCGGCCCCGCCCACCATCAGGGTGATGCCGTCGCTGCCGCAAACGGCCGCGTCAAGCGGCGAGTTGAAGGCCAGCATGCCGCCGGCCGCCTCGAAATCGCCCTGCAGGCCGAGCATGAAGCTGTGGCTGTCGACCACCCCGGTGGAAGGCGAACGAACTGCAGCTACGCAGGCAAGGTTCGGTTCCAGCGCCTGGGCCTGTTCGCGCGTGATCAACGCCAGGTCATGCACGCCGTTTGCGCGTGCCTTTTCGATGATGCCACCCAGAGTCGGCAACTGCGAAACGTCGGTGGCCACGATCAGCTTGCCGCAATTGAGCGCGCCGATGCCACGCTCGGCGCAATAGCGATAAAGCATCTGTTTGCCGGCCACGCAAAAACGCGCCTTCAGCGAGCCCTTCGGGTAATAGATGCCGGCGTGAATCACCTCGCTGTTGCGCGAGCTGGTGCCGGTGCCGATGCCGCTTTCAGATTCGATGAGTACGGTTTCAAGCCCTGATTGCGCCAGGGCACGGGCGATGGCCAGGCCGACCACACCGGCCCCGATGACAATGCATTCGACTGAATCGGACATGCGGTGGGAACACGAAAGTTGGTTGCCGCCAAGGGCCGCCACCGCGTTGTGGGGCATGCCTGGAGTTGAGGGGCGGGATGTTATCAGAGGGGCGCCGCGGGCGGACAAGAAAACTGCTGCAAAACCCGGACCACCTGCGCCTCGCTGCCGGCTGCGGCGCCTTGTTTGCTGGCCAGGCGCTCGTCAAACACGAATTGCGCGTAGTATGAAGAGTTAGCAGAAAACCCTAGTAAACCCAAGTATCAGCAAACGCCGCGCAGCGTTGGCGAACCGTTCGCGGGAGACAACAGACTCCGCGGGCAGTCGGATCTGGAGCGTTTTTGGCCGGCACGAGCAAACGCGCCAGCCACCACCAACGCACAGCAAGCGCGGCCATACCAAGAAGGCGAATCCAAGTTGCAGGACATCATCCAGTACCTGAAAAGCAGCGGTGAACGGCTCGACGCCGAGATTGCCACCGGAACCGGGCTCTCCCTGGCCAGTGTGAAGACGCGCCTTGAAGAGTTGTCGGCCAAAGGCGAAATCATCATGTGCCACTCGATCCAGTTCAAGGACGGCAAGAAGATCGAAGGCATGCGCTGTCGGCTCGCCGGGTACATTCCCCCGGTGGCGCCGGGGCGCAAATCGAAAGCCCCGACCAAGGTCAACTGAGGTTTTCGGGAGGGCGCGGCATGCCCTCCGGTGCCGCATGCGCATGAGCTTCGCGGGTCCGCGACGCCGGCCTTTCGAAGCAAGCAACGCTATGCGCGTTCGCGCACTGATAAGCTCCTGCCGCGTCATATGGGCTCGCATTGCTGTTCCGGCGGCTTGCTGCCGTGCCCACAGCGGCGCGATTGTGAGTCTGTGAGTCTGTGAGTCTGTGAGTCGCGCGCATCCGGCATCCGGCGTATTGTTGCGGGTTCGAGCCAAATTCATACCCATGATCGCGTGCCCCATCTCGTGGCGATAAATCAGCTTCGCTGACGTTTCGCGGGTAGATTGCCAGCCAACTCCTTCGACGCTGTCGGCCACCAGCGCCGTCAGATGGTGAAGTGCATTCGACAAGCGTTGCGGCAGTGGCGGAGGTGACGCGCAATCAACGCGGAGTGACCGGGACGATGACGGCAACCTGAGCGACGCGGCCCGTTCAAGCGTTTGCCGCCTTGAAGCGAAAAATCTTGCAGGCGGATATCGAAACCTGATTCGGCCAGGATGGCAGCGGACGCGTGCATGTGGGCTTTGCGCGATCATCGGAGAGCGCGCCAAAGACATCTTGCTTCTCTAGCCACCCCGGCGCTACCCCGACCAAAAACCAAAAGGGCCTGCACGAATGCAAGCCCTTGTTTTGTTTGGTTGCGGGGACAGGATTTGAACCTGTGACCTTCGGGTTATGAGCCCGACGAGCTGCCAGACTGCTCCACCCCGCGTCTGAGAATGCAAGTATACCACCTTGTGGCCGTACAACGCAATCTTTTGTAGCCCGATTCACGCGGCTCGCTCGGGCACCCACGCAGTTGCCACCGCAGCCCGCGCAAAGATCCTGCCGCGTGTCCAACTCACAGCGCTCGCGCTCCTGCGGCGGACAACCGACATCTACCGCGTCAGCTCAATAACTCAGCCGGTACGCGTCCGCTCCGATCTCAAGCACAGCCGGCGCACCGAAGGGCAGCGACAGCTTGTCGCGCACATGGCCAAACGGCAAGCCGGTCAAGACCGGAATCGGTAATTGCGCGCGCAACTGCGCCACCATGCTGTCGAAATCGAAGCCGTTGTCATTTTCAGATAGCTTGTAGGCGGAAAAATCGCCCAGCAGCAGCGCCTGCTGGCGAGCGAGAATGCCGGCGTGCAGCAACTGGTACAGCATGCGCTCGATACGGTAGGGGTGCTCGTTGATGTCTTCGACGAACAGCAGGCCGCCGCTGATTTTCGGCAGGTAGCGCGTGCCCGCGAGATGCGCCACCAGCGCCAGGTTGCCGCCCCACAGGCGGCCCTTGAACGCTCCGCGCGCGGCGCCGCGTGGCAGGTCGCACGGGACGGTGATCTCGTCGGCCAGGCCCTCGATCACGCGCCAGAAGTGGCGCTCGGTGAAGGCACTCACGTGCGCCGCGCCAAAATCGTAGCAAGCCGTCGGCCCGGCGATGCCGGCCAACTTGCCATTCGCGTAGCCCGCGCACAAAAGCGCGGTGAAGTCGCTGTGGCCGATGAAGCGCTTGCCGCAGGCCGCCAGACGCGCGTAATCGAGCCGCCCCAGCAGGCGCGACAGCCCATAGCCGCCGCGCACCGCCATCACCAATTCCACATCATCGCGCGCGGCCATCGCATGCAGTGCGGCTACCCGTGCAGTGTCGTCGCCGGCGAAGCGCTGATGCACGCGACGAATCGCAGCCGGCGCCACCACGCGCCAGCCACGCGCCTTGAAATAGTCGCTCGAGCGCTCGAGCGCGGCCGCATCCAGCAGTTGACCCGAAGGAGCGATGAAACCGATACCCGGTTTGCGCGGCATCGGTCTACAGCACCTTGAGCGCTGCACGCGCCACGTCCTCACCCCACTCCTGCAGAAAATGCCCGCCGCTGGCCACCTCGAAAGGTGGCGGGCAGTTGCGGATGTGCCTGGCCACCTCGCGCATCACCGACGGTCCCAGCACCGGATCCTGCATGCCCACGGCCATGAAGGTCTTGCCCGCCCATTGGCTGCCGAACCAGTCGCGCGCGCTGCGCGACAAGGCCGCGCCTTCGGCATCCGGCTGATCCGGCACCAGGTTGGGAAAGCGCCGCACGCCGGCCTTGAACGACATGTCCGGATAGGGCGCGTCGTACGCCGCCGCTTCGGCGAGCGTCAAGTGCGGGCAGGCACGGCCCAACAGCTTGCCGATCGCCATGTCGGGATTCTTGTTGTTGAAGGCGCGCCAGTCGAGAAAGCCCTGGTTAAGCGGCGCGTCGCCGGCAGCGAAGGCGGTATTCATGATGAGTAGCCCGGCGAAGCGCTCGGGCATGGCCATAGGCAAAGTCAGGCCCAGAAGGCCACCCCAGTCCTGCACCACCAGCACGATATTGGTGAGGGCCAGGCGCTCGATCAGGTTGACCAGCATCTCGCGATGCAACATGTAGGTGTAGCGCGCGTCATGCGCCGGCTTGTCGCTCTTGCCGAAACCGAGCAGGTCCGGCGCCACCACACGGTGGCCGGCCGCCGCGAAGAGCGGAATCATGCGGCGGTACAGGTAGCTCCAGGTAGGCTGCCCGTGCAGGCACAGGAATACCTTGGCCGCGGCCCGCGGGCCCTCGTCCAGATAGTGGATGCGCAGGCCCTGGTAGCCCTTCAAGTCGCCGATGTAGTGCGGCGCAAACGGATAGCCCGGCAGATTGGCGAATCGTTCATCGGGCGTACGCAGGATGTCGGTCATGCTGGTGCGCTCCTTTTGCGCGCGGCGCCGCGCCGCGAAGAATTCGCCGATGAGTCCACCGCACTGGTCCGCCATGAGGCCGCCCTCGACCGCGGTCTGGTGGTTCAAGCCGGTGTTGGAGAAGAGGTCGATCACCCCGCCGGCCGCCCCGGTTTTCGGATCATGCGCGCCGAATATGACTTTTTTCAGGCGCGCATGCAGCATCGCCCCGGCACACATGGCGCAAGGCTCCAGGGTCACGTACAACTCGCAATCGGCCAGGCGGTAGTTGCCGAGTGTCGCTGCCGCCGCACGCAGGGCGCGCATTTCGGCATGCGCGGAAGGGTCATGGCTGCCCACAGGCTGGTTGAAGCCGGCGCCGATCACCACACCGTCTCGCACCACCACCGCACCCACCGGCACTTCGCCGGCATCGCGTGCGAGCAGTGCCTGGGCGACCGCCAGGCGCATGAATTCCTGCGCCGTCGTGGTCATTGGACTACCCTCCCGTCACCGTGCGACATCCTCCCCGAGGGCGAATAAGCGCTCGCTTCGGGCGGCCGGGCGGGAGCGCTCATCTGCCTATAGCCCGAGCCGGGTCATCCAGTCGGCCAGCGCCTGTTCATTCGGTGTGCCCACGGCGTACAGCGATTTCATCGCCGCGTGAGCTTCCTTGCGGTGTTGGTTGAGCTTGAACTTGGCTTCGAGGCGGTCCACCGTGATTTCGAAAGCCACGATACCGGCCAGCATTTTCGACTGGAACCCGGCATCCAGCCCGCGCCACTGCGCCGCGTATTCCGGTTCGTGCAGCGCGATCAGGCCCTTGAGCAACGCATCCTTCCTGGCTTCGCCCTCCAGAAATACCACTCGGCCGTAGGCATGCACCGCCAGGTAATTCCAGGTCGGCACGCGTGCCAGGTCGGAATAGACACGCGGCGACATGTAGGCATGCGGCCCCTGGAACACCACCATCACCTCGGGCCGCGCCTGCATGTAATGCCAGTGCGGGTTGGGCTTGGCCACATGCGCCTCGATGACGACCTGCGTGGTCGCCCCGCTTGCGCGTTGCGACACGATCACTGGAAGGTGGGTGGCGAACGGCACGCCGGCGTCGTCATTGGAAACCAATAGCGCGAAGTTGTGCGCACGCATGACTTCGAGCGCCAGTGCGTCATCGGGATTTTCAAAATGTCTTGGCAGATACATGGTGGAGTGTCACGGCTGTGGCGCCTGCCGGCGGGCGAACCAGCCACGTTAGCGCTCGCGCGTCAGCGTGGTTGGGGGGCGTTCGGAAGCGCTGATTGTATTCCGCGGTTCGCCGCACCTGGGCTCGGATTGGCAGCGCGGATGCTGCCGGTTTCTTCACGCAAACCCGCGACGCCTGCACCAAAAAATGGCGCCCCGCGCGAGGCGCCATGTGCCCGCCGCAAGCGTGGGGCTTGCATGCCAAGGCTACTTCAATTCGCCATAGCGTGACTTGTACTCGGTCATCAGCTTGGCCAAAAGATCGGCCAGGCGCTGCGCCGCATGCGGGCTCATGACGATGCGATGCGCGAGCTCGATTTGCATTTCGGTGCTGGCACGATCCCAGCTGGTATTCATGCCGAAATTGAGCACAACCTCCTCCTTGGTGCTGTTGGCATTGACGAAATTGACATACGAGCTCTTGAGACTTTCCACATTCCATTTGACTTTCGGATTTGCGGTTTGAGCTTGCGGTGCTTCCTTCTTGCCTGCTGTTGCCATCAACTGCCTCCGTGGTTGGTTTGCCGCTTGTGCGCAGCGTGCGTTCGCCAAGATACTGCGAAGAATACGTTATGTGGCCGGCAAACGCCCCGCATCTGGAAACGATGCACGGTTGCCAGCGCGCCAATGCTGTCGGCAAACGCCATATAGGCGCCGCCGTGCAGGATGCCGCCCGCGGTGCACAGGTCGGGCCGTACCGTCAGTGCGGCCACCCACACGCTGCGGCGCCAGTTCGGTCACGCGCACGCCCATCAAACCTGGAAAGAGTGGTTCGACGCGCCGGTTGATCTCGTCGATTCCGCTTAAATCTTTGTTGGCAGGCATGGTCCGTGGCTCGACAAAAAAACTATAATCATCGCGAGCCCGCAATATAGCGAGCCTTGAGTCTTACAGCGAGGAGACGCCCCCCCGATTCGGATGTGGCGTTTTGTCGCTTGGCCGATCATCTCACAGAGAGTTGAAACTCTCGCCCAATCCGGGGATCTTGCCGCGCAATGGCCACCAACCTACAGCAATTCGTCACCAGCATTTCGGCCGGCCTGATCGCCGGCATCCGCACCATCCTCGGTTCGGCTGCCATGGTGACGCTGATCATGCCGGGCTCGCTGGGCGCTGCGGGCATCGCTCCCGCGCTCGAAGTATTGCTGATTGGCGGCGCGGTGCTGGCCGCGGCCGTGGCCCTGCTCAGCACCTATCCAGGCGCGGTGGCACAGGTGCAGGATGGCCCGGCGGTCATTCTGGGCGTGATGGCCACCACCATGGCCGCTTCGATGCAGCAGGCCAACCCGGCACTGATCATCCTCCTGGTGCTGGCCAGCGCCAACGCGGCGGCCATCATCACCGGCCTGGTTTTCTACGGTCTGGGTGTGTACCGGCTGGGTGCGCTGGTGCGCTTCATCCCCTATCCGGTCATCGGCGGCTTTCTGGCAGGCTCGGGATTGCTGATCCTGATGGGTGCCGGCAGCGTACTGACCGGTGTGGAATTATCCAAGCTCCGCTTCGACATGCTGATCGAGCCGATGCGCGCAGCACGCTGGATGCCGGGCCTTGCATTCGGCATCATCCTGCTGCTGGTACTGCGCCGTTTCAGCCACGCCCTGTTGGTGCCGGGAATGCTGTTTGCCGGTGTTCTCCTGTATCACCTGGGCGTCATGGCCTTTGGCGTGCCAATGGCCGACGCCCAGGCCGCGGGCCTGCTGTTGGGCCCTTTTCCGGAGCGCGGCGGGCTGGATTTTCCAGCCTGGACCAGGCTGCCTGCCGAGAGCTGGCGCCTCTTGATTCCGCAAATCCCCACCTTCGGCGCGATCGTGCTGGTGAGCGTCGTGGCACTGTTGCTCAATGCCAGCGGGCTGGAACTGGCCACCCGTGGCGATCTCGACATCAACCGCGAACTGCGCGCCACCGGCGCGGCCAACCTGGCCTCCGGGTTACTGGGCGGCGCGGTCGGTTTTCATGCGCTGTCGGCCTCGCTCCTGGGCTATCGCATGGGCGCCAACAGCCGCTGGATCGGCGTGACCGCCGGCATCATGTGCGCCATCGCCGTGCTGGCAGGCGCCTCCGCCCTGGCCTACATGCCCAAGGGAATACTCGGCGGCTTGCTGTTGAGCATGGGTGCCGGGCTGGTGCTCGAATGGCTGTACGACGGCTGGCACAAGCTGCCGCGACAGGATTACATCATCGTCTGCCTGATCGTGGCGGTGATCGGCAGCGTCGGCATACTGGCCGGCGTAGCCGTCGGCCTGGCAGTGGCCATGGCGATCTTCGTGCTCAGCTACAGCCGGGTACGGGTGATCCGGCAGGAACTGACCGGATCCGAATACCGCAGCAACGTTGATCGCAGTCCGGCGGTGCTGGCGGCGCTCAAGGAGCGGGGCGATACCATCCGCGTGATCAAACTTGAAGGATTCATCTTTTTTGGTACCGCCTACTCGGTGTTGACACAGATCCAGCATCTGATCAGCCACCCGGGGGAGCGGCCGGTGCGCCACCTGATCCTGGATTTTCGCGATGTTCCCGCCAGCGATTCCTCGGCCATGTCGGCGTTCGCCAAGATCCACGCCTATTGCGAACGCAACGGCTGTGAGCTGATCTTCACGCGCATGAATGAGAGTATCGAGCACCAGTTCAAGCAGGCCGGTGTCGACCCGGACATCCTCAACGTCTCCTTTTTTCCCGACCTCGACTTCGCCTTGGAGTACTGCGAAGAAAAGGTGCTCGAAGGCGACAATGCCTCGAAACTGCCGGTGGACTTCTCGATCTGGGACAAGATCGCCGGCGCCCTGCCCGCCGGCACGCCCCTCTCCGCCTTCAAGGCCTACTTGACGCCGCGCACCTACAAGGCGGGCGAGTACCTGGTCAAGCAGGGTGGCCCGCCCACCGAAATCATCTTCATCGAGTCCGGCCGCGTCACCGTGCGCTTAGCGTTTGACGACGGCCGCTCGATCCGCCTGCGCTCGATGACCATGGGCACTATGATCGGCGAGATCGGCCTGTACCTGAAACAGCCGCGCAGCGCCTCGACTATCGCCGACCATGACACCTACGCCTTCATCCTCACGGCGGAAAAGCTGCGCGAAATGGAGCAGCGCGACCCGCCATTGGCCAACGCACTGCATTACGCGATCGTGGCACTGCTGTCCGAGCGCTTAGCCGGTACCAATGGCCTGCTGCAGCGACTGATGAACTAAGCGGCCGGGACCGCAGGCAGGCACACCTGCCGCAGGCAGGCACACCTGCCGCAGGCGGGGCACACCTGCCGCATCCGGCGCCGCCCGCTTTAGCGCATCCTGAG
>JAYVWK010000262.1:0-4451 GCA_043786185.1 Burkholderiales bacterium | reverse complement strand
GTTCAGCCAGGCCGGCTGGAACAAGGACATCGGCGTGGTCGTTTTGACCGGTGCCGGCGACAAGGCCTTTTGCACCGGCGGCGACCAGTCCGCCGATGCGCACGGCGGCACCAGCGACGGCGGCTACGGCGGCCGCGGCACGATCGGCCTGCCGGTCGAGGAATTGCAAAGCATCATCCGCGACATTCCCAAGCCGGTAATCGCGCGCGTCAACGGCTACGCCATCGGCGGCGGCAATGTGCTGGTCACCCTGTGCGACCTGGCCATTGCCTCCGACAAGGCGCAGATGGGCCAGGTCGGCCCCAAGGTGGGGTCGGTCGATCCGGGCTTCGGCACGGCGTTGCTGGCGCGCGTGGTGGGCGAAAAAAAGGCTCGCGAGATCTGGTATCTGTGCCGGCGCTACACCGCGCACGAGGCACTGGCGATGGGCATGATCAATGCAGTGGTGCCGCACGATCAGCTCGACGCCGAGGTGAAGAAATGGTGCGACGAAATCCTCACCATGAGCCCGACCGCCATTGCGCTGGCCAAGCGCTCGTTCAACGCCGATACCGAGACGATTCGCGGCATTTCTTCGCTTTCCATGCAGGCACTGAAGTTGTACTACGACACTGAAGAATCGAAAGAGGGCGGGCGCGCTTTTCGCGAGAAGCGCAAGCCGGATTTCCGCAAGTACGCAGGCAAGTGAGGTGACGCCACCGGGTAAGGGCGCAAGCCCCGCGTCCGCAGGGAATACGCCAGCGCCCTACTGCAACTCGATTTTCGCGGCGCGGATGTGCTTGCCCCAAGCGTCGTACTGCTCTCGCACCAACTTCTGCATGGCCTCGCCGGTCGCCGGCTCGGGTTCGAGCCCTGTGCCGTAGATCTGCTCTATGAGCGCCTTGTTGGCGAACGCCTGCGTCAGCGCCTTCGACCACCAGTCGACTACGCCGGAAGGCAGCCCGGCGGGACCGGCGACACCAACCCAGCCGGAGAGCTCGAGGTCCTTGACGCCGGCCTCGGCGAAGGTCGGCACGTTCGGGACGATCGGCGAGCGGCGGTTGGAGGCGATACCCACGCCGATGAGCTTGCCCGACTTGATGTGCGGCACCAGCACGCCGATGTCCGCAGCGACGAAGTTGATCTGGTTGCCCAGCAGGTCGACCAGCGCGGGCGGCTGGCCCTTGTAGGAGACGCCGGTAGCCCTGATGCCCGCGGCGGCGAGGAAGGCCTGCGCGGCGACCTGGCCCGTGGCGCTGCCGTAGCCAAATGTAAGCTGGTCCGGGTTCTTTTTCGCCGCCTCGATCAGTTCCTGCGCGTTCTTGTACCCCTGCGCGGGATTGACCACCACCCCAACGTCGAAGCGGAAAATGCCGCCGATGTGCGTGAAGCCCTTGACGGGATCGATAGCCGGCGGCTTCTTCGTCAGCTGCGGGCCGGAGGAATGCGTGGCGCTGGCACTCGCGAGCAACGTGTAGCCATCAGGATCGGCCTTGGTCACCACGTCCATGCCAATGGTACCGAGCGCGCCGGGCCGGTTGTCGACAAGGATCGTCGCGCCGGTGTTCTTGCGGATTTCCTCCAGCACCATGCGCGGGACCACGTCCACCGAACTGCCCGCCGGAAAGCCAATGACGAAGCGGATCGGCTTTGACGGGTAGGGCTGCGCAGCCGCCAGCGGGACGCCGAGCAGCGCCGCGGCGCACAGGGATGTGATCGAGATTCGCATGACTGCCTCCGGTCAAGTCGCCAATAGTCCGAACAGCACCGAGTATAGTGGTCAAGACTAGGCAACAGAAGCAAGGATTGCCATCGCAGTTGGCACGATGGTAATCTGCCGCGGCAATCCGGACTGGACAGAACGGCGATTTCAACCTCGGAAGGAAAGCTGAACATGGCCGAAGTACCCAAGCTGGGACCACGCGACGCGGGCAAGATGCTCGGTCACGGCTACTTCTACGACCAACTTTCGCCCGGCATGCGCTTCCGCTCCATGGGGCGAACGATCTTCGAGTCGGACTTGACGGCGTTCTGCAACGTCACCTGGATGCTCGAGGAAGGCTTCGTCAATACGCGGCCGGACGCGCGCCACACCATCAAGGGCCGCTTCGTGCCCGGCATGCTCGTCTACACCTTCGCCGAGGGTCTGGTCGTGCCGAGCTTCAACTTCACCGGGCTCGCCTTCCTGCACAACGAGCTCGACCACACCGGACCTACGGTGGTCGGCGACACGCTGCACGTCGAAGTGGAAATCACCGAGGTGCGGCGCGCCTCCAAGGGCAACCGGGGCCTGGTGCGCTCGCAGAACCATGTTGTCAACCACCGCGACGAAGTCGTGCTGATCTACAAGCCGTTGCGCATGGTGAGCGGCAGTCCGGAGGCCGGGAAGTAACTCCGCGATGACGCAGCCCCGCCCGCTCGACGGGGTGCGCGTCGTCGCCCTCACCAGCGTGCTGGCCGGTCCGGCAGGGACGCAAATCCTCGCCGACTACGGCGCTGACGTCATCAAGGTCGAGGCGCCCGGCGGCGACATCATGCGCCACGCCGGTCACATGAAGCACGAGGGCATGGGGCCGGTATATCTCCATGCCAACCGCAACAAGCGCTCCATCATCATCGACCTGAAGCAGGCCGAGGGCCGCGCCGTGCTGCTCGACCTGGTGCGCGACGCAGAACTGGTATTGCGAAAAGGGAAATCCAAGTTTCCCACCTGAGGACATCGAGAGGAAGCGCCAAGGCCTTATGGCGCTCCTGAGCGAGGCCGATAGACGCGATCACCTGCATGCTTCCGGCCGTCGCAATGGACCTTGGTCGAACAAAAGGCGATCACACGCATGATTTAATATCAATCGCCCGGCAAGCCTCTAAGCGCGGGACGCCCTCGCGCATTCACTCATTTCCGACCCTTGAGTGGCTTGATCTTCGGACGCAGATACGACTCCAGTTCGGCGAGCCGAAAGTGTCCGGTCTCGAAAAGACGGATGAAATGCCGGTAAAGCGCCATAGACGCGCCAATGACCTCATGCTCGTTTAGCATCAGGAAGACCTCCATCGCACCAAACGCCACGCGCTTGTTGCCATCGACGAATGGGTGATTCATTGCCAAGCTCTCGAGCAGCGCACAAGCTTCCTGAATCAGATCCTCGTAGTACCCGCTCTGCGGGCGAAACAAGGCAGACTCAAGCGCGCCCATGTCGCGCACGCCATGCGACCCGCCGTAGTCATCGATCAAATCCGAGTGAATGTACAAAACCTCCGGTACGGTCAAATATCGACGGTCAGTCACTTCGCAAGCTCACGATAGAGCGCGTCAAATTTGCGCTTGCTGGCCTGCAGAGCCGACTTGACCTCCGGCCGTACCTGACCACCGCTTCTTTTCGCGATCAGGTCGGCGAAGGCTTCCTCGATCACCGACTGCAGTTGCCGACCTTCCGTTTTGGCGATCGACTTCAGATCATCCAAAATCCTCGAATCGGCTTGCGACGCGAATTTCACCTTGGCAATGTCGTTGGCACCCATGATTTCCTCTGAGCAAGTACTGGCAAGAAAAAACTTGATCAATAATGATACCACCGCAACGAGCAGTTACTACCGTTCCGCCTTTTTGCGCCTGTGGCCGACCTGACTTGCGAATCAGCCCCCGCAAGCCCCGCAGACTCGTCCCGCGTTTTGCGATGCCACTTGATGGCCAAGATTCAATTCCGCTCGATCCCGACCTCCTGCACCGTCTTGCGCCAGATCTCCAGTTGCCCCTTGAGCAGCTCCGAAAGCTCCAGCGGCGTCGAACTCTGCAACTGGAACGCGATCCGATCCAGCGCCTCGCGCACCTCGCTGCGCCCCGCCACCGTTTTCATCGCAGCACCCAGTCGCTCGACCACCTCCGCCGGTAATTTCTGCGGTCCGAAAAGGCCTGCCCAGGGCGTGATCGTGAGCTTGTTCAAGCCGGCCTCGGTCGCCGTGGGCGTCTCGGGCACCAGGGGACTGCGATTGGGCAGCAGGGTTGCGAGTACCCGCAGGCGCCCTTCCTTCACCTGCGGCAAGGCGCTGCCTGGAGTGCCGATCATCATCTGCACGCGCCCGGCGATCAAGTCGGCAGTGGCCGGCGCATCACCCTTGTAGGGCACGTGCAACATGTCGAGCCGTTCGGCTAACGCCAGTTGCGCTGTGGTGAGAATACTGGTGCCGTTGCCGGTGCCGTAGTTGAGCTTGCCGGGATTGGCGCGCACATGAGCCAGGAACTCCGCGACCGTTTTCGCCGGCACGCTTTCATGCACAAACAAGAAGAAGCCGAATTTGCCGACCAGCGAAATCGGCGTGAAGTCCCTGACCGGATCGTAGGGCGGCAGCTTGCGCATGGTAGGCGCCGCATTCAAGCCGGTGGTGGTGGCGAACAGGATGGTGTAGCCGTCGGGTGCGGCGCGCGCAACCACGTCGCCGGCGATCGCACCGTCCGCGCCACCGCGGTTATCGAT
>JAYVWK010000261.1:0-8300 GCA_043786185.1 Burkholderiales bacterium | reverse complement strand
CCCACATCAAGGCGCATCCAGCTATGCCTTGCTAACATGCGCTCATGCCCGCCATTCTCACACCTGCCCAGTTCGTCGCCAAATGGAGCAAGGCATCCGGCTCCGAGCGGGCCAATTGCCAATTGTTCATCACCGGTCTGTGCGACCTGATCGGGGTCGAACAACCCGAGCCGGCGCGCGAAGACACGCGCGATAACGCTGATGTGTTCGAGCGACGCGTGCAGTTCGCGCATGGCGACGGCGGCGAATCGAGGGCTTCATCGACTGTTTCAAGCGCGGCGCCTTCGTGCTGGAAGCCAAGAAGATCAAGGCCGCGCCTTCGACC
Organism: Burkholderiales bacterium; assembly: GCA_043786185.1. Lineage (GTDB taxonomy): Bacteria > Pseudomonadota > Gammaproteobacteria > Burkholderiales > JAEUOS01 > JAEUOS01. Next base: position 7,975 of record JAYVWK010000261.1, on the reverse strand, counting down.
CTCTCCAAAACTTTCGATAGTGCGATGCTGCGTGCCCGCGGACAGGCCGAGCAATACGCGCGCGCCTTGCCAGCGGAGGAGGGGCGGCCACCGTTCGTGATCGTGGTCGATGTGGGCCGCGCCATCGAGCTGTATGCCGAGTTTTCGCGCACCGGCGCCACCTACACCCCGTTTCCGGATCCGCGCACCCATCGCATCCTGCTGGATGATTTGGCCAAGCCGGAGGTGCGTGAGCGCCTGGCACAGATCTGACGCGATCCGCTGGCACTCGACCCCACCCGCGCCTCGGCGCGCGTCACACGCGAAGTGGCGAAGCATATGGCCGAGGTCGCGAAATCGCTGGAGGCGGCCGGCCATGACGCACAGAAAGTTGCCGGCTTTCTTACCCGGTGCCTGTTTTCTATGTTCGCCGAGGACGTGGGCCGGTTGCCCAAGCGCGCCTTCGTCGAATTGCTGGACAAGCACCGCGACGACGCCAAGACCCTGATGCGCATGACCCACGCCCTGTGGCAGGACATGGACCGCGGCGGTTTTTGCGCGGCCCTGGCGCACGACGTGCTGCGCTTCAACGGCAAGCTGTTCAAAACGCCCGAGGCGATCGAACTCAACCGCGACCAGATCGACAAGCTGCTCGAAGCCGCCAAGGCCGACTGGCGCGAGGTCGAGCCGGCCATCTTCGGCACCCTGCTGGAACGTGCGCTGAACCCGGAAGAGCGCCATTCGCTGGGCGCGCACTACACCCCGCGTGCCTATGTCGAGCGCCTGGTGCTGCCGACCGTGATCGAGCCGCTGCGCGCCGAATGGATGGACGCGCAGGCCGCCGTGCTGCTGCTCACCGAGGAAGGCAAGCTCAAGGACGCGGTGGTAGCGGTACGCGCCTTCCAGAAACGCCTGTGCGAAGTGCGGGTGCTCGATCCGGCCTGCGGCAGCGGCAATTTTCTTTATGTGACCCTGGAGCACATGAAGCGCCTGGAGGGCGAGGTGCTGAACCAGCTGGCCGATCTGGGTGAAGGCCAGGCCATGCTCGAAGGCGAGGGCCTGTCGGTCGACCCACACCAGTTCATGGGCCTGGAACTCAACCCGCGCGCCGCCGCGATCGCCGAGCTGGTGCTGTGGATTGGTTACCTGCAATGGCATTTCCGCACCCGCCGCAGCATGCCGCCCGAACCGGTGTTGAAAGACTTCCGCAATATCGAGCATCGCGATGCGGTGCTGGCTTATGACGCGGCTGAACCCCTGACCGACAAAGCCGGCCAGCCGGTGATGCGCTGGGACGGCCGCGGCATCAAGCCACATCCGGTCACCGGCAAGGACGTGCCGGACGAAAGCCAGCAGATCGCGGTTTGGAAGTATTTCAAGCCGCGCAAGGCCGCGTGGCCCGCGGCGGATTTCATCGTCGGCAACCCGCCATTCATCGGCGCGGCGACCATGCGCAACGCTCTGGGCGAAGGCTACGTCGAGGCATTGCGAGCGACATGGAAGGACGTGCCGGAGAGCGCGGATTTCGTCATGTACTGGTGGCAGCGCGCAAGGGCCAGGTGCGCCGCTTCGGTTTGATCACCACCAACAGTCTGCGTCAGACCTTCAATCGGCGCGTGATCGAGGCGCAAATGGCGGCCAAGCCACCGCTGTCGCTGGCTTTCGCGGTTCCGGACCATCCGTGGGTGGATAGCACTGACGGGGCGGCGGTGCGCATTGCGATGAGCGTGGGAGAAGTCGGTGCGCAGCCGGGGAGGTTGGTCAGCGTGGCCGATGAGTGCGAGGAAGGCGAAGACGCAGTGTCTGTGACCTTGGTTGAGGTGCGTGGCCGGATCAATGCCGACCTGAGCGTGGGGGCAGATGTGTCCGGTGCGCGTCCACTCAAGGCAAACCAGGGCATTTCGTCGCCTGGCGTCAAGCTGCACGGTGCCGGGTTTATCGTGACGCTGGAAGAGGCGATCCGACTCGGGCTTGGCAACGTCAAAGGGCTCGAACACCACATCCGTGCATACCGCAATGGCCGTGACCTTTCTGATGCGCCGCGCGGTGTGATGGTGATCGATCTTTTCGGTTTGGGTGAGGACGAGGTACGCAAGCGTTTTCCTGCCGTATATCAGTGGTTGTTCGAGCGCGTGAAACCGGAGAGAGATGCAAAGGCACAGACGAAAGATGGCGCCGGCTATGCGCGGCAATGGTGGCTGCACGGAAAGCCGCGTACCGAATTGCGGCCGATGTTGAGCGGCCTCAGTCGATATATCGCCACCGGGGAAACGGCCAAGCATCGTATGTTCCAATTTTTACCCGAGGACATCCTGCCGGACAACATGCTGATCGCGATCGCGCTTGACAACGCGTGTGCGATGGGAATCTTGTCGAGCCGCGTTCATGTCACCTGGGCATTGGCGACGGGTGGCCGTCTCGGCGTCGGCAATGATCCGCGCTACAACAAGTCACGCTGCTTCGAGACCTTCCCGTTTCCTGTGCGTGGAGCTCATTCAGAACGCATCGCCGAACTCGCCGAGGAGATCGACGCGCATCGCAAGCGCCAGATCGCCGAACATCCGGGCCTAACGCTGACCGGCATCTACAACGTGCTCGAAGCGCTGCGCTTAGGCAAGCCCCTCACGGCCAAGGAAAAGGTGATCAACGAGCAAGGCCTGGTGTCGCTGCTCAAGTCGCGCCATGACGAACTGGATGCGCAAGTGCTGGCCGCTTACGGCTGGAGCGATCTGGCACCGGCATTCGCCAAGGGGGCGCTCGATGAATCAACGCGCCAGACCCTGCTGGCGCGCCTGGTCACGCTCAACGCCGAACGCGCGGCGGAAGAAGCCGCCGGCACCATCCGCTGGCTGCGGCCGGAGTATCAGGCGCCGGATGCCTCGCCGGCGAAAGCCGCGCCGAAGCAAACGCAGACCGAGTTGGGTATTGAGGACACGGCCGCCGCATCACCCGACGCGAAGCGCCTCTGGCCCGCCAATCTGCCAGAGCAGATGCGCGCGGTGGCCGAGGTGCTCGGCGGCGCCGGCACGGCGCTGGCCGAGGCCGATATCGCGGCCCATTTCACCGGCTGCGGTCCGTGGAAGCGGCGCCTTCCGCAGATTATCGATACGTTGGTGGCGCTTGGGCGTGCGCGCAAGGCACAAGGCAAGGTACAGGCAAAGTGAGAGTGGGGTTGCGTGGATAGTGGGGTGACGATTGACAAAGTGCTACAGCAGGCTTCCGATTTGGCAGGGTGGCTTCACGAACAGCTTTGGGACTACGCTGTGCCGGCCAACCCGAGATCTAGATTGGCGGGCGCATGTTTTGCGGCTGTTCAGGATCATCATGATGCGATTGCCACACTCATTGAGAAGCGGCTACACAGTTCGGCGTTCGCGTTGGTACGCGTCCTGTTCGAGGCATACGTTCGCGGAAGTTGGCTGGCGAATTGCGCCACAGGCGCGGAATTGAAAGCGTTCCAAAAGGATGCGAAGCCACCATCGATTAGCCGGCAACTGCAAGCGCTTGAAGCCTTCGGGCTTGGCGACGGGAATTTGTCCAAGGTCAAGAAGTGCAGTTGGGACGCGATGAATTCCTACACTCACACTGGTATGCTGCAAATCCAACGCTGGAATACGGTGGCCGGCATCGAACCCAACTTTCAGGCCGAAGAAATTATTCAGGCAATACAGTTCGCTGGAATCTTCATGCTGCTCTCGGGATTGGGAATCGCATCGCTAAACGGTGACACGGCCCTTTCGCGGCGGATTCTGGAGAAATGCATTGAATGGGTAGCGAATGGCGGGGCGGACGAAAAATGAACATCGGTTCAAGTCGATTGGGACGGGTATTCTGCGGGAGGAACGTGAATTCGACGTCGACATGCGCGACGCCATCGAGCATGTTCGGAAATTCCGATACCGATGACTCAATCGCCGATTGGTCCGCTGGGGTCGCCGCGCAGGCTCAGGTAGTCGAGACTCCATTTCATTAAGGACTGCGAGAGTGCATACGTCATTGACGTGTCAGCGATCGGGATACATTCGACTAATTCAATCCACTTCCAATTGCCGTCGGGGCGGCATTTTTTTTCGAAGGCGGCACTGATCTGTTCCGCAGCCCGCGCAGCGGCTGCTTCCGCTGCCGCTGGATCGCTTGAGGTGTCATACAGCAGGTAGATCGCGAGCGAGTAGCAATCGTCTGCACTTTGTCGCTCGTATTGCTCTCCGTAGTCGACGTCGACAAACACCGCGCTGATATGGCGGTCGGTAGGTTTGAGAATCTTCAAAAGCGTATTCCACACGCCGGTTTCGCGATCGAGTCGCCGATCGAATTCTTCGGGAAAAGCGGCGCGGCGGTAACGTGCGGCGAGCCAGCGCTGCAGGATGTTGCGCTCGGCCGCGGTGAATCTCATGTCCGGTGCGGGCTGATGAGCGCCAAGCCCGTTGTGTCCGGTCTTCGCTATCGCCCGCTTGGACGCGGCGTTCAGCTCAATGATGAACATTTGACTGCCCCCGGTGCACGGCAAGTGCAGTCGTCGTGGATTTTTGGCATGGGTACAGTTGCCGTCACTTGTGGCGATGATGTGTCCGATGATGACTTCCACATGCGGCTCGATTTCAGCAGCCTGCGTAATGTCGCAATCGTGCGAGACCACCACTGCGATTGCAGGCGCCGAGGTTTTCGCGAGGTTGAGCCCAAGCGCGGCGATCACATCGGTCGGGATCACCAGCCCCTGACGCCACGGGTTATCGCGCTCCCGCTCGGTCACGCGCGCGCCTTAGTTGCTCTCGTCAAGGCCAGGCACGCCGGCGTCCGCGACATCGATACGCGCGGCACGGTGCCCAGCGAGACTTCGTTCAACGCGTTCGCGTTGTGCCGCCTCACGCTCGAGCATACGCACAAGCGCAATCGCGCCCTCGCGCGCGGAACCGCCGTCGCGTGCGGTTTCCAACAGCGTCTTTCCGCCGCCCAGTTTCCTGCGTGCAATTTGCGGCGTGCGGTCCAGTCCGGCTGCCGCCAGGATGTCAGCGGCGGCCGCCAGATCATCGAGCTTTGCCAGGTTGGTTACCGAGATCGCTGCGCCGGCGCGCCAGTTGTAGAGGGCCTGGCGCGAAACGCCGAATACCTTCGCTGTGTCGGCGACGCTGACTTTGAGGATGCCGCGAATGCGATCCAGCCGCGCGGCCGGCGCGAGCGTCGCCTGCGCTTCCAGCGCGTACGCAGGCGCCGCGTGGCGCTCCGCCTGTGCCCATGTCGAGGTGGCGCTGCGCTGTTCCATATAGTCAGGCGTGGCGAGGCCCAGCGTGCCAACCATGAGGTACGTCAGCAAGCGCACTTGCGGCACGACTCCGGGGCTCGCTGTCGCATAGACGCCGGTAGCCGTGCGACCGGCCGGATTCGCGGGCGCTGAAGATGGAAAAGGCGGGGCGTACATTTAGTCCTGCGGATTCCAGATTTGAAGTGCATGCGCGGTGACGGTGGCATCGAAAGCCACTCGCACGTCGTCATGCAGTCCAGTCAGTCGCGCGCCTAGCGAGTCCATGTTGAATAGCTGACGCTCCTCATGCGACGCATCGGTGTCGAGAATCGCATGTACGCCGTGTATGGCGGCGAAGCGCTGCGCGACGTTGACACCTGTTGGCTGCAAGTCCATGGGAAAACCAAGTGGGCCGTTCTGAATGATGGTGCGCGCTAGAACACGTCCCGCGCTCGCCTGAAAATGTGTCTCGCTGATTGACAGGCTGACGCCGATGTCGTCTCTCAGTGAATGGGCAAGCCCCAGTACCTCGGGTTTCAAATATTTAAGCAAACTCGCTTCGCCGTCTATCGGCACCACCGCGTCGAGATACCGCAGGCCCACCCTGTCGACGTAGTCGAGTTTCACCGCGTCATGGATGATCGCAAGCCCTTTGAAGAATTCCCCTGCGAAGATCTCGAAAGTGTCGTACTCCGTTGCCTGCAAAGACAGGGCGTTATTCTCCACGATGAATCCGCGCGTGCATTCTGTGTTGGCGAACATAAAGCGCTCCACCTGCTGCGGACTCGGCCCTTGAGATGCGGACGGTGATTCCACGCCTGAAGCTTGCGAGAACAGATTGAATGCCAGCACCACCGTGCGCTTGAAATCCGGGTATCCCGCGATCCGCATGCTTTCCTGGATTTGCGACACATAGTCACTCATGCGCAAAACCGGATTGTGGCGGACTTGGGCGATGGCGAAGTACACCGGAGAGTGCTTCATTTTCTTTCCCATGAGGCGTCCTGTGATGATTTGCGGGTACCAAACTTTACACTTTGCTTTACATATTTGCAAATTTCATATGAAACGCATCCAGCGTTTGAGGGATTGTCAAAGGTTGGAGGTGCCGGTAACACATTGGTAGGCTTGCGACTATTGAGGTGGCGCTATGGCTCGCCAAGGGTAGGCTTTGAACCCGCGACGTCGCTTGGGCGCCACAAGCTGGAACGCAGATATCCTTCGCGCGTCAATCTTCTGGATGAAGCTTCTTTGCTGCGTTACTCTTTTGGACCTATGTCCCGACACCTGTTCAATGAACGAAAAGCAGCCCAGGCGGCTGCTTGGCTGCTATTTCGCGCCGGCGGCGCCATGCCGCTTCTCAAGCTGATGAAGCTCATGTATTTGGCCGAGCGCCGCTCGCTTGAGTTGCACAATGAACCGCTGATCGGTGATCGGCTGGTTTCGATGGAGCATGGCCCGGTCCTTTCGCGCACCTACAACCACATGAACGGTGCCATGCCTTCTGCCGAGGGCGGCTGGGAAAGCTGGATCGCCGACCGTTCGTCGGGCCATGTGTTGGTGCTGCGTAACCCCGCGCGATTGCAGTCGCCCGAGACGCAGTTGCTCGCACTGAGCGATTCAGACGCGGAAACGCTGGACGAAATCTGGGGCCGCTTTGGCGGCCTCGATCAATGGCAGTTGGTGGAGTACACCCACACGCACTGCCCCGAGTGGCGCGACCCCGGAGAATCGATGATTCCGATCGAGATGCGCGACTTGTTTCTCGCGTTCGGCCGGGACCACGAGACCGCGCGCGCCGCCGCGGCGCGGCAGGAAGAGCACAACGCCATTAACGCGGCTTTCTCCGGCGCCGCCTGACGGCCGATGGCGGCGTGGGTTGCTCACGCCGGGGCCGCGAAGGCCTGTCACACAAGCTTCATTTGACGCAAACCTCGCGCACGGCTACCCTGCGCAACACTTTTCGGGAAAACAATCGATGCGCGCACGCGCCGCAGTATTTGTTTGGGCCGCGTTCGCCGGCGCATGGTTGCCGCAAGTGGCCACGGCACAAGCCGATGCCGACGAGCAATGGAACGCCAAGTTCCAGGCGACCTACGTGTGGCAGCGCAAGGCCGCGTTTGACGCACCTTACTCCGGCACCAACAGCCTTGCGGCTGCTCGCCAGAAAAGCTATTCATTCACCGCCACCGCCGCTCTCGGCGTGCGGCCGTGGGCGGGCGGTGAACTGTATTTCAACCCCGAAGTGGCGCAGGGCATACCGCTATCGGGCCTGACCGGGCTGGGCGGCTTCACCAATGGCGAGATCGCGCGCACCGCCGGTTCCAACCCGACCTTGTACCGCGCACGCCTGTTCCTGCGCCAGACCTGGGGCTTGGGTGGCGCGCGCGAGAAAGTCGAGTCCGACGCCAACCAGCTGGCCGGCACGGTCGACCGGCGCCGATTCGTTCTCACCGCCGGCAACCTGTCGCTACTCGATATTTTCGACGACAACGCCTACAGCCACGATCCTCGCACGCAGTTCCTCAACTGGTCCCTCTTGACCCACGGTGCCTATGATTTCGCGGCCGATGCGCGTGGCTACACCAGTGGTTTCGCACTCGAATATTTTCATGACGATTGGGCCATCCGTTTCGGCCGCTTCATGCAACCGCGAGTGCCCAACCAGTTGGCACTTGACTATGCCATTTTCAAAAACTATGGCGACCAGATCGAGATTGAACGTGCCCATGTGCTGGGCGGCCAGCCTGGCAAGGT